>JAFXCU010000096.1 GCA_017521345.1 Ruminiclostridium sp.
CTCTTCCGCATGGAGATGAACGGCACCCCCGCGTCCTCGGGCATGGGCACCTGCGGCCTGGTGGGCCCCATCGGGGTGTACACCGGCTGGGTCAGCGACGTGGCGGAAGGCCTGAAGGCGGCTGTCACCGGCATGGACTGGCTGGGGCTGGTCCTCATCTGCTTCGTGCTCCCCGCTGTCCTTACCTGGCTCATCGGCATTCCCTGCCGGAAGCTGGGGTGGATCAAGGAGGGCGACCTGAAGCTTGAACAGTAAAAATAAGACCCTGACCATTGGTCGGGGTCTTATTTTATGAAGTTGGGCCGGTGGCCCAATGAAGTGCGCGAAGCGCATGAAGTGGTGGCCTTGCGGCCCCCATGAAGAAATAAGCGCATAAAAAAGGAACCGCCGAAGCGGTTCCTTTTTTTATGAAAAGACGGTATGTCAAATTCAGTCCTGGTCGACAATGATGCCGTAGCCGCCGTCGTTGCGCTTATACACCACAGAGAATGCGCCGCCTTCGTCCTCGTTGCGGAAGGCAAAGAAGGTGTGGTTCACCAGGTTCATCTGGAGAATGGCCTCTTCCACGGTCATGGCACCGAAGAAGAAACGCTTGGTGCGCAGGACCTGGTAGCCGGGATCTTCCTCTTCGTCTGCCTCGGGCACGAAGTATTCCTCGTTGGGAACTTCGAAGGCCTCCTTGCGCAGACGCTTCTCCAGGCGGGACTTGTTCTTGCGAAGCTGGCGCTCGATGGATGCAACAGCAGCATCGATGGAGACAAACATATCAGAGGTGCTCTCAGCCACGCGGATGACGGTAGAACCGGAACGGATGGTCACTTCCAGGATGTTCCGTCCCTTCTCAACACTGAAGACCACAGAAACGTCGGGCTCAGTCTTGAAATAACGGTCCAGCTTGCCGATCTTCTTTTCAGCATAAGCGTGCACGCGGTTGGGGATGTTCACTTTCTTGTCGGTAAAGGTGAATTTCATATATGTCAGCTCCTTTCGTGGGGGTGTAAAGAGAGGGGTTCTTCTCTTTACGTTCACAGTATACCACATTACCCTATAAAAGTCACGTCTTTTTTGCAAAAATCACAAACTGGATTTGATAACAAAAGAAAATGTAAGCATATCAACGGTTTTCGACCGTCCCCACCCTTGACGGGGGGTAAAAAATGGGATACCATAGACCCGGCGGCAGATGAGTCCGCCCTGTGACATCGTTCATTCCATTCTCCTGCTTATGCGTCTCCTGGTTTGGGGGACGCTGCTTTTTTTGCCATTATTTCCCGGGATTGATTTGTTCGGAGAATCTGCTATACTTTAAAGCAGAAATGAGCGAAAGCTGTCCCTTTGGGGCGGCTTCGGTCGAAAACAGAAGGGAGAATGTATATGGAAGCTTTCATTTCCAGCCTGATGGAGCTGGCTACTGCGGTAGGCGGCAAGATCATCCTGGCCCTGGTGGTCCTTATCGTGGGCAGCGCACTCATTAAGAAAGTCGTGAAGCTGGTGGCCAAGAGCAAGGGCCTGAAGAAGGTAGAGGGCACTGTCCAGACCTTCGTTGTGAGCTTTGTGCGGATTGGCCTCTATGTGATCCTGGTGATCTCCATCATCGGCATCCTGGGTGTCCCCATGGCCTCTGTGGTGGCCGTGCTGGCCTCTGCCGGTGTGGCCGTTGGTCTGGCCCTCCAGGGGGCCCTGTCCAACCTGGCCGGCGGCATCATGCTCATGATCTTCCGGCCGTTCCGCCAGGGAGATTACATCGAGGCCGCAGGCGTGGACGGCGTGGTCCAGGAGGTCACCCTCTTCTACACCGTGCTGCTGTCCCTGGACAACAAGCGCATCACCGTGCCCAACGGCAGCCTGATGAACGCCAACGTGGTGAACTACTCTGCCGAGGAGCTCCGCCGGGTGGACCTGACCTTCGCCTGCGCCAAGAGCGAGGCTCCGGCTCAGATCCAGGCCCTGATGATGGAGGCCATGAAGGCCAACGAGAAGGTCCTGTCCGCGCCCGAACCCTTCGCCCGCCTCAGCGGCGGCACCAACGAGGCCATGGAGTTTACCGTCCGGGCCTGGTGCAAGGGGGAGGACTACTGGGATGTGTACTTCGACCTGACCCAGACCATCACCGAGGCCATGGGCGCCAAGGGCGTCCAGGCCCCTGCCGTCCGGGTGGTCACCCAGTAAAAAGGGCCGCTGCAAAATGCAGCAGCCCGGTGAAATTGAGCCGATGGCTCAGTGATATACGCTGGCAGCGTGTGATATTCGGCCTGCGGCCGAGGGATATTGCCCTTTCAGGGCAGTTGTGGTGTCCCTGCGGGACCGATTGAACGCAAAAGGACCTGTTGCAAATCAAGTTGCAACAGGTCCTTTATTTCTGTTAGCGATGGCCGCTGCGGCGGGAGCTGCGCTTCTCGGTCATGCGCAGGTCGGACAGCTTGCTGTCGGACATCTGCATGAACTGCTTCAGGCGGGCCTCGAAATCAGCAGGGCCTGCATTCTGAGAAGCTGCAGTGGGAGCAGCATTGCGGGGCTGGTTGTTGTAGCCGCCGTTGGGACGGGGGCCGTTGTTGGGGCGGGGTGCGCTCTCACGGTCCTTGTTGAAGGGGCGGTCATTCTTGCCCCGGAAGTCGGAGCGGCCGCCGCCCTGACGCTCCCGCTGGGGGTTCTGAGGACGGGGAGGAGGGGGTGTGGCCTTCTTGATGGACAAGTTGATGCGGCCTGCCTCGTCGATGCTCACGACCTTTACCTTGACCTCCTGGCCTTCCGTCAGGAAGTCCTTCACGTCGGCCACGTAGGAGTGGGCGATCTCAGAGATGTGGACCAGACCGGACCGTCCGCCGGGCAGGGACACAAATGCGCCGAATTTGGTGATACTTTTGATGTTTCCTTCCAGGATTGCGCCTACACTGATTTCCATATGTACTGAAAATCCTCCTCATTAAAATAGCGCTCACGGGACATGAGCGGAAAAAGAGATGGTTCTCTTAATCTGTGATGTAAAAGACCCGGTCGTGGGGGGAGACCAGGCCCAGCTTTTCCCGGGCGATGTCTTCCACGAAGTCGGGGTTATCGCGGTTTTCGATGGCGTTGGACAGCTCGGTGTTGTACTGCTCCTGCTCGGCCACCTGCTCGGTGAGGGTCTCCACTTCCGCCCGGGCGGCGGAGATCTCCTGCCGGACGCTGACCAGCATGAAGACCAGATAGGCCAGGATCAGGATCAGAAGGATCCTCCCAAGAAGACCAACCTTTTTTGAGTGAAACACTGGGGTACGCCTCCCTTTCTGGTTCGCTGGGGCAATGAGACTTGCCGGGGGTTTCACGTCTTAGATGGTATATTTTACTCCAAAGAAGGGAAAAAGAAAAGGCCTTTTTTACAGAAAAACGGACTTGTTGAACCCTTTTTGACAACGGTGCCAGGAGGATGGATGAGAGCCGCCGGAAGGGGGCGGTGAGCCAGTCCAGGAGACGACGGACCCAGGGGCTCAGGAGGAGGAAGTACCAGGCCCCGCCCAGGGTCAGGGCGGCGGCGGTGTAGAGCCGGACCTGGCCGTTTTCCAGGAAGGTGGCGGTGAAAAAGAGGATCAGGCAGACCGACAGCCAGAAGAGGAGGTCCAGCAGGCCCCGGAGGGGCCGGAAGAGGAGCCGGAGGAGGCGCAGCAGGTCGTAGAGAAGGCCCAGGGCTCCGCCAAAGGCAAGGCAGAGGAGGAAGGTCTGGGCCTGGAGGAGAGGGGAGAGGACCAGGCTCATCCCCGGAAGAGACGGGCCAGGAAGCTGCCCCCGCGGGGGTCCTCCTCCTCGTAGGTGAGGGCGTCCACCTGGCCCTCCACCAGCAGGTCGCCCCCGTCCAGGCTGAGCTTCTCGATGTGCAGGTCGGCCCCGTGGATGGCCAGGGGCCCCTGGCTGGTGGTCAGGAGGATGGAGGACTCGTCAAAGCTCTCCACGCTGTCCACCCCGGAGATGGTGAGCCGGCGGCGGTTTTCCAGGTGAAGGCGGTGGGGGGAGGTTTCATGGTCGGACATAGGATCCCTTCCTTTCTGGTTTGGTTGGGAAAGGATATGCGGGAGTGGGAGAAAAAAGAAGGGAGCGTGAGTGGGAACCTTTAGGTCTACAATCCCTCAGTCTTTTGCCTGCGGCAAAATCCAGCTCCCTTTACACAAGGGTGCCTTTGCGTGCTGCACTCACCCATGGCCCCCTTGTGCAAAGGGGGCTGGCATGGCGAAGCCATGACTGGGGGATTGTAGGCCTGCCGGTGCGGTACTGTTTGGAAAAAGGCCCCTGCGTATGTGAACACAGGGACCTTTGGGTCAAACTTCGGATAGGGTAAAGGTGAACTCGGTGAAGCCGTCCTGGCTGGTGACGGTGATGTCCTCCTTGTAGGTGTTGAGGATGGTCTTGACGATGTACAGGCCCAGGCCCACCCCCTCCTTGTGGGCCGAGCGGGAGCCGTCGGCCTTGTGGAAGCGGTCGAAGATGTGGGCCAGCTGCTGGGGCGGGATGGTCTCGCCCTCGTTGCCGATGGCGATGTAGGCCTTGCCCCGCTGGGTGGTGATCTTCAGGGTGAGCAGCCCCTTGGGGGCGGCGAACTTCACGGCGTTGTCCAGCAGGTTGTAGCACACCTGGGTGACGGCGTCCGGGTCGCCCCAGACCATCACAGGGCCATCGGGCAGCTCGGTCTGGACGTCCAGGTCCTTCTCGGTGATCTTGGCCTCCAGGCTCACCAGCACCCGCAGGAGGACCTCCAGCACGTCGAACTGCTCCTGGGCAGCCACACGCTCCGAGGATTGGAGCCGGGAGAGCTCCAGCATCCGGCGGACCAGGCGGGACAGGCGGCGGGTCTCCGAGGAGATGACCTGGAGGGATTCCCGCTCCTTCTCCGGGGGAATGGTGCCGTCCAGGATGCCTTCGGCAAAGCCGGCGATGGTGGTCATGGGGGTCTTGAGCTCGTGGGAGACGTTGGCCACAAACTCGCTGCGCTTCTGCTCCGCCTGGGCCAGGGAGTCGGCCATGGCATTGAAGGCCAGGGCCAGCTCGCCGATCTCATCGGTGCGGTGGGTGTACTCGGTGAAGCGGGTCTCCACTTCGCCCCGGGCGAACTTGTTGGCCGCCTTGCTCATGCCCTTCAGGGGGTCAATGATCCGCTGGACGGCCACCGAGCACAGCAGAAGGGAGATCAGCAGGACGGCGGCCGCCGTCACCAGGAAGAGCTGGAAGGTGTTTTCCAGGAAGGTCAGGGCGGCGGTGGCATCCGAGGCCACGAAGAGGATGCCCAGGGGGTCCGGGTTGGTGATCTGCTCCCGGGTGAGGGGATCGATGGTGTAGGTGACGATGGGCACACCAGTGACGAAGCACTCCATGGGCAGGAGGCTGTTGAAGGTGGTGGTGCCGCTGTAGGTCATCTTGTCCATGAGCTGGTCCACCACCCACTCGGGCACGTAGGCCCCCTGGATGGAGGCGGCACCCTCCGGGTCGGCTCCGGTGGCGTAGAGGACCCGGCCGTCGGGCTGACACAGGAGGATGGTGGAGTTGGAGATCATGGCCACCGAGGACAGGTAGGACCGGAAGTTGGGGCTGGACAGGGTCATGCCGTCGCTGATGGCCGAGTTGGCGTAGGCCGAGATGTAGGAGATGTTCCGCTCGGCGGCCTTCTGGCTCTCGTTCTGCTGGTAGCGGAAGGAGAGAGCCAGGAAGCTGGTGCCCAGGAGGGTCATGGAAAAGACGATGAGGCAGATGATGAGGGTCAGCTGCCGGTTGTACATACTGGTCTGCTTGGGCCGGGCCTGCTGGTGGGCGGTCTGGCGGGCCTGCTGTGCCTGCTTGGCCTGCTGTGCCTGTTGGGCTTGCTGGGCCTTCTGGGCTTTCTGTTGGGCTTTGTCGGTCATAGGCGGACCTCACTCAGCCGTTCTGGAGCTCGAACTTGTAGCCCACGCCCCAGACGGTCTTCAGGGACCACTGCTCGCTGACCCCCTCCAGCTTTTCCCGCAGACGCTTGATGTGGACGTCCACCGTGCGGGAGTCGCCGAAGTAGTCAAAGCCCCAGACCTCGTCCAGCAGATGGTTCCGGGTGAAGACCCGGTTGGGGGAGGAGGCCAGGTGGAAGAGGAGCTCCAGCTCCTTGGGGGGAGTGTCGATGCGGGTGCCCTTTACCTCCAGCTCGTAGGAGTCCAGGTTGATGACCAGGCCGTCGAAGGTCAGGCGGCGGGCCTTGACCTCCTCGTCTCCCAGACGGCGGAGAACGGCGTGGACCCGGGCCAGGAGTTCCTTCATCTCGAAGGGCTTGACGATGTAGTCATCGGCGCCCATCTCCAGGCCGGCCACCTTGTCGATGGTCTCGCCCTTGGCGGTGAGCATGATGATGGGGGTGGAATCGGTCTCACGGATCTTGGCGCAGACCTGCCAGCCGTCCATGACGGGGAGCATGATGTCCAGCAGGACCAGGTCGGGGCGGAAGACCCGGTAGAGGTCCAGAGCCTTGCCGCCGTCCTCGGCCACCATGGTCTCGTAGCCTTCCTTCTTTAAGTAGAGGTTCACCAGCTCAGCGATGTTGCTGTCGTCCTCTACGATGAGTACCTTTCTTGCCATATACAAAAACACCTCTTTCTGTGGAATGTTCTGAGGATAGGATAGCAGAAAAGTTTGAACAAATCTGCTGTTTTTATGAATTATATCATATTTTTCTCCCGGATGGTATAGCCGGAGGGGGTCGGGGGCATGATAGGGGAGAACCGTTCAGAAAGGAGATGTGACCATGAACAACAACACCAACAACCAGAACAGCGCAAAGGACTACAAGTCCTCCGGCGGCCAGAGCCAGCAGAAGAAGGAGCAGCGTAAGTCCTCCGGTTCTGCTCCCGGCAAGCAGTCCGGCAGCAACTGAAGAAAGTCTGCGTGCAGCCCAGGGGAAACTCCAGAGTGAGTTTCCCCTGGGCTTTTTTGCTTTTGTTTGCGAAAGCACCCCGGGGAAAAGCTGGGACAGGAGGGAAGGGTTCGGGACAGGAAAAACCAAGCCGAAAATTATTTTTTGAAACGTGTACGTTTGCGTACACGAAACCCCGTTTTTTCGCCTATTAGTGAAAGGAGGTTTGCCTATGACCAAACGAAACGTAAATAGGCAGGAGGTCCTCCGCCGGATGCTGGCCCTGGCCACCGGGGGCGCCAACGACCCGGTGAAGCTGGCCTATCTGGGGGAAGAGGACCGGGAGGAAATCGCCAAGCTGGACCTGAGGTGTCTGGCTGAGTTCAAACGACACGCCAATGGGGCGGTAGAAGTGAAGCTGACGGACAGGGCAGATATCTTCCAACAGATCCTGGATCAGCTGGAGGAAGAGAAGGAGGACTCCGCATCTGCTGCCTTCCTGCGGGCCCTGGAGGGGGACCGTGAGATCCAGACCGAGCTGGTCTCCCGGCGATGATTCAGGCCTTTTCTCCCAAGCAGAGGCAGGTGCTGGGGTGGTGGCGGCAGGGGGCGGAGACAGCGGGGATGGACGCCATCATCTGTGACGGGGCGGTCCGCAGCGGCAAGACCCTGTGCCTGGGGCTGTCCTTTCTCCTCTGGACCATGACCAGGTTTCACCGGCAGCAGTTCGCCCTGTGCGGCAAGACCACCGAGTCGGTCCGGCGGAACCTTCTGTCCAGTGTGCTTCCCCTGCTGGAGGAACTGGGCTTTGCCTGGGAGGAGAAGATCTCCCGGAACTGGATGAAGGTCCGGTTTGGGGGACGGGAGAACACCTTCTTTCTCTTTGGTGGCAAGGACGAGGGGAGCGCCGCTCTCATCCAGGGGGTCACCCTGGCGGGGGTCCTGCTGGATGAGGTGGCCCTGATGCCCCGTTCCTTTGTGGAGCAGGCCTGCGCCCGGTGCTCGGTGACGGGGGCCAAGTTCTGGTTCTCCTGCAACCCGGAAGGGCCGGGACACTGGTTCTACAAGGAGTGGATCTGCAAGGCGGAGGAGCGAAGGACCCTCCACCTGCGGTTCTTCATGGAGGACAACCCTGCCCTGTCCGAGGAGACCCGCCAGCGATATGAGCGGGCCTTTCAGGGGGCCTTCTACCGGCGGTTCGTTCTGGGGGAGTGGACGGCTGCCGAGGGGCTGGTCTACGACTTCTTCGATGAGAGCCTGGTCCGGGAGGCACCGGAAGGAGAGGCAGAGGAGTGGGTCATTTCCTGCGACTACGGCACGGTGAACCCCACCTCCATGGGTCTGTGGGGGAGGTATGGGGAGACCTGGTACCGGGTGAAGGAATACTACTACGATGCCCGGGAGGAAAAACGCCAGCAGACCGACCAGGAGTATGCGGGCCATTTGCGGGAACTGGCAGGGGACCGGGAGATCCGGGCGGTGGTGGCCGACCCCTCAGCGGCCTCCTTTCTGGAGGTCCTTCGGCGGGAGGGCTGGCCGGTGCGGAAGGCCAAAAACGACGTGCTGTCGGGCATCCGTCTCACCGCCGACGCCCTGAAGAGCGGGCGGGTGGTCATCTGCGCCCCCTGCGCCGACGCCATCCGGGAGTTTGGCTCCTACTGCTGGGACCTTACCGACGGGGATAAGGACCGGGTAAAGAAGCAGTTCGACCACGCCATGGACGAGATCCGGTACTTCGTGGCCACGGTGGTGAGCCCGGAGGCGGGGGGCTTCTGGGCGGGGGTGGTGGAGAGGAAGCATCCTCATTTTGGCTCCCTCTGACGAGGGAGCTGGCATGGCGAAGCCATGACTGAGGGAGAGATAAAGGAAGTGAAGGTTTGTACTGACCTTCCCATTGCGGTATCTCTCCCTCCGCCCCTTCGGGGCACCTCCCTCGTCAGAGGGAGGCTAAATACAAAGGAGGAAAGAATACCATGCCATTATTCAAACGAGAGAGGAGGGAGGGGAACCCTCCGGCGGCTGTCCAGCTGCGTCAGGCCGACCGGCACCCCTTCCGGTTGGTGGACGGGTACATCCCCCTCCACCAGCCGGAGTTCAGCCTGTACCGGTCCATCCGGGAGGCCATCCCTGTGGTGGACGCCGCCATTCTGAAGCTGATCCGGCTCACCGGCGGGGTGGAGGCGGCCTGCCAGGACAAAAGGGCGGAGCGGGAGCTGAACGAATTCCTGCGGACCGTCCCCGCCGGGTGGAACCAGCGGGGTATCCAGGCCTTTCTGGACGGCTACCTGGACTGCCTGCTCACCTGCGGCCGGGCGGTGGGGGAGATCGTCCCCAGCCGGGATGGCCGGGAGATCGCTGCCGTCCTTTGTGGGAACGTGTCCGACATTGAGGTGAAGGAGGAGGGGAACCCTCTGGACATCCGGCTGGCCCAGCGCCGGCCCGACGGCACCACCCAGGTGCTGCCCCGGCAGGATCTGCTCCTTTTCACCCCCTACAGCCCCAGTCCGGAGAACCCCTACGGGGTGTCTCTTCTTCACAGCATGCCCTTTCTGGCCGGCATCCTGCTGAAGATCTATCAGACCCTGGGGGCCAACTGGGAGCGGGCGGGGAATGTCCGCTTTGCCGTGGTGTACAAGCCCGGGGAGGAGGGCCTGGACAGCCGCAGGCTCCAGGAGCGCAGCCAGATGCTGGCCCAGCGGTGGTCGGAGGCCATGCAGAGCACCCGGGCCGGATCCGTCCGGGACTTTGTGGCTACGGGGGATGTGGAGATCAAGGTCATCGGGGCTGAGTGCGACATCCCCGACTGTCAGGCCCCGGTGCGGCTCATCATCGAGCAGCTCATCGCCCAGACGGGCATTCCGCCCTTCCTGCTGGGGCTCAACTGGTCCTCCACCGAGCGGATGAGCAGCCAGCAGGCCGACATCATGACCAGCGAGCTCACCGCTCTGCGGCGGACCCTGACCCCGGTGGTGGAGAAGATCTGCCGTCTGTGGCTGCGGATGCACGGGTACGACTGCCCCTTCACTGTGGAGTGGGAGGAGATCAACCTTCAGGACCAGGTGGAGGAGGCCAAGGCAGCCCTGTATCGCCGGCAGGCGGAAAGGCTGGAACGAGAAAACGTAAAGGAGGAATCCCATGAGAACCGTGACGAAAGAAGCCCAGACCCAGCGGGCTGACCCTGTGGAGGGGGAGCTGGGCCACATCAACACGTTGGCCCGCCGGGAGCTGACGGCAGAGGAGGTCTACACCTTTGCCGTCCGCCTGTGCGACAACCAGACCGACCGGGACGAGGAGTACTTTGACCGGGCGGCTCTGGAGAAGCTGGCCCAGCTCTTTGTGGGCAAGACCGGCATCTTTGACCACTCCTGGAGCGCCAAGGACCAGACCGCCCGGATCTACCGGACGGAGCTGGTGGAGGAGCCTGGGGTGGTCACCCTGGCCGGGGAGCCCGGATGCTACCTGAAGGGGTATGCCTACATGCTCCGCACGGCGGAGAACGCCGCCCTCATCCAGGAGATCGAAGGGGGCATCAAGAAGGAGGTGAGTGTCAGCTGTGCCGTCAGCCGGTGCGTGTGCTCTATCTGCGGAAACGACATCCACGACCGGGCCCTGTGCAGCCACGAGAAGGGCCGCATCTACGAGGGCAAGCGGTGCATGGTGAAGCTGGAGAACCCCACCGATGCCTACGAGTGGTCCTTTGTGGCTGTCCCTGCCCAGCGGAACGCCGGGGTGGTGAAGGCCTACGGCACCGGCAAGACCCTGCGCCAGATGCTGGCCGGTCTGGACCGGTCTGGCCCCTGGCAGGCCGAGCTGCGCCAGCTGGAGAAGGAGGCAGAGACCGGGCGGAAGTACTTGGAGGGCCTGCGCCAGGAGACCGTCCGCCTGGGGCTTCTGGCCGAGAGGGACCTGGGGGGCGATGTCCTCCGGTCCATCGCCGACAAGCTGGAAGGGGAGGAGCTGGAAGCCCTCCGGGCCTGCTTTGAAAAGCGGCTGGAGAAGCAGATGGCCCTGCCCACCCAGTTGAGTTATGGAGGCAGGGGGAACAGTCCTGCCGGGGACGACAACGCATTTTCTATTTAAGGAGGAACGAATATGAGCGTAGCATTCAACGGTATGGAAAACCAGGTGGTCACCTTCCGGGCAGAGACCGGCGAGGCAGGGGATGTGGTGGCCATGGAGTACAACGACCAGGTGACCACGGCCTCTGACGGCACCGCCCCGGTGGGCATCCTGCTGAACAAGCGCTGTGACTACGGCGCCGTCCAGATCAAGGGCTTTGTTCAGGTGAACTACAGTGGCTCTGCCCCTGCTCTGGGCTGGAACAGCCTGGTGGCTGACGGCTCCGGCGGCCTGCGTCTGGCCGCCGATGGGGAGATCGGCAGACCCTGCCTGGTGGTGAACCTGAACACCTACAGCAAGATCGTGGGCCTGTTCCTGTGAGACAGGCAGAAAGGATGTGTGAAACATGGCATATCAGTTTGAAACCGTGAAGCTGGACAAGGGGATGTACAGCGAGGCCGGGACCTCCTTTACCAAGGTCCTGGAAAAGTGCGACCCCTCCGAGCAGTACAAGGGGACTCCTCTGGAGCACCTGGACGCCTTTCAGCGGCAGCTGAAGCGCTTTGATATCAAGGTGAAGGGGGCGGATTCCGATGTGGTGTCCAAGTTCTTTGCCACCTGGGAGTCCGCCGTCCTCTTCCCTGAGTATGTGGCAAGAGCCGTGCGCCAGGGCATGGAGGAGAGCAACATTCTGCCCTTCCTCACTGCCGCCGAGACCCGCATCAGCGGCATGGATTACCGCTCCATTGCCTCTGAGCCCATGGCCGATGACAAGGCCCTGAAGATGGTGGCTGAGGGAGCTGCCATCCCCGAGACCCAGGTTCGGGCCCGGGAGAACCTGGTAAAACTCCACAAGCGGGGCAGAATGCTGGTGGCCTCCTATGAGGCCATCCAGTTCCAGCGGCTGGACCTGTTCTCCGTGACCCTGAAGCAGATCGGTGCCTACATCAACCGGATGCACGTTGCCGATGCCATCGACGTTCTCCTGAACGGGGATGGCAACAGCAACGCCGCTGCCGTCTATACCATTGGAACCGGGGACATTGGCGGCAACGCTGGTGCGCTGTCCTATGAGGCTCTGGTGGACTTTTGGAGCCAGTTCGACCCCTACACCATGAACACCCTGGTGGTGGGGGATGCCATGGCCCAGATCCTGAAGCTCCCTGAGATGCAGGATGCTGCCGCAGGTCTGGACTTCCAGGGGACCGGCAAGCTGGTGACCCCCATGGGGGCCACCCTCCTGCGGTCCAGTGCTGTCCCCGCCGGGACCATCATCGGCCTGGATAAGAACTACGCCCTGGAGATGGTCCGGGCCAGCGATGTGCTGGTGGAGTATGACAAGCTCATCGACCGCCAGCTGGAGCGTGCCGCCATCACCTCTGTCTCCGGATTCTCCAAGATCTTCCAGGACGCTTCCAAGGTCCTGCAGATCGGCTGAGAACAGGGGTGAGACCATGCTTGAGGAGATCATGGCGGTGGCCCGGTGTTTTCTGGGCCGGACCCTGACGGAGAGACAGGAGGAGACCCTGATCCTCCTTTGTGAAGGAGCTGCAGAGCAGTGGAGGGCCAGGCTGCGGGATGGCCTGACCCCTGAGGACTGCCGGGGGACCTTCCTCACCGCCTGCGCCTGGACCGCTCTGGCCCATATGGCCCCTGCCCTGGAGGCAGGGGCCCCCGCCCCCAGGTCCTTCACGGCCGGGGATCTGTCCGTGTCTCTGGGAACCATGGCAGGTGAGCGGGAGCAGGGTGCTGCACGGCTGGCCAGGCTGGCAGAGGAGTTGATGACACCATACACCAGGGATGGGGGATTTTCCTTTCTGGGGGTGGCGGGATGAGCTGCGGAGCATCCTTTCTGGCGGTGGCCTCCCGCTACGGACAGACCATTACCCTGGAGAGGAATGGAAAGGTCCTGGGGTCCGGCCTGGCCCTCCTGCGGCCCATCTTTGACCGAACCCGGCAGTTTCTCCCTGCGGACCTGGGTCTGGAGCGCCGGGAGCAGGTCCTGTGCATGGGGGAGGCCGCCCTTCCCTTTGAACCCTCCCCCGGCCGGACTCTGGTGCGGCAGGGGGAGGATACCTGGCGGGTGGTGAATGTCCGGCAGGTCACAGCCGGGCGGGAGCTGGTCTATTGGCGGGCCATTCTGGAACGGGAGGTGGCGGACCTGTGACGACCCTTACTCTGCTCCAAGAGGCCGTGACCGACCTGCTGACCGCCCGGGGGATCCCCGCCATGGGGGCCTTTCCCAAGGCCGACCGGGCCTATCGGGACCAGCCCCTGGCGGTGGTGGGGGTGAAGGAGGTGGCCGTTACCCCCTCCGCCTTTGGGGACTGCCTGGGAGACGGCCCAGAGGGGGAGCTTTTGGGTCAGCAGGCCCGGGTGACCTGGCGGTTGACCCTGTACAGCCCTCCGGAGACGGGGGAGGAGGGCTGCCGACAGCTGTTGGACCAGGCTGCCGGAGCCCTCTTCCAGGGGAAACCAGGCGGTCTGCGCGTGGAAAAATGGGTCATGGGCGAAACGTCCTTTGACCAGACCAGGGGGATGTTTCGGGCCGAGCTCACCGCAACGTATCGGGGAATGCTGGCGGCGGTGGTGACCGGAGAGACCTTCTTCCTGGATTTTGATGTGAAAGGTGGTTTGACCATATGAATGCAGTGACAGTACATGAGCGGCCGGGGGTGTACTCGGCCTATGAGGTCTCCTCGGTGATTCGGTCCGTGGACCGGCGAGGGACCGCCGCCCTGGCGGCGGTGAGCACCGGAGGGACGGCGGGGGAGCTGTACTCTCTCACCAGCTACAGCCAGGCGGTGGAGGCCTTTGGTCGGGAGGATGGCATGACCCTTCTGACAAAGCTCCTGCTGGCCAACGGAGCTGCCCGGGTCCTGGCCGTTCCCGTGGCGGAAGGGGGGAACTATGAGGAGGCCTTTGCCCTGCTGGGCGCCCAGGAGGGGGTGAAGGTCATGGTGTGCGACAGTGAGGAGCTGACCGTCCAGCAGGCCCTGAGAAACACCGTGGAGGAGGTCTCTCAGGTCCGCCGGGAGCGCATCGCCGTGGTGCCCGCCGGGGCGGGGGAGACCGTTGCCGAGACCATCCAGCGGGCCAAAGACCTGAACAGTGAGCGGGTGGTCCTGACGGCACCCGCCGCCGATGGGGAGACCCTGGCGGCCTCCCAGGTGGCCGCTGCTGTAGCTGGAGCAGTCTGCGCCGGGTCTGACCCGGCACTCCCCCTGGGCGGGGCAGAGCTCCGGGGGCTTACCGGCCTGGAGACCCAGTATACCGAGGCCGACCTGGACCTGCTCATCCAGGGGGGCGTGACCCCTGTGGAGATGCGGGCAGGGACCGGCTGGGTGGTCCGAGGGGTCACCACCCGGACCATGACCGGGGAGAGCGCTGATGCCACCTGGCGGGAGCTCACCACCGTTCTGGTGGTAGACGACGTGATCCCCGCCATCCGGGAGAGCCTGACCGCCCGGTTCCACCGGACCAAGAACACTCAGCAGGTCCGCAGCGCCATTCGCTCTCAGGTCATCCTGGAACTGGAGAACAAGAAGGGGGCGGAGATCATCACCGACTACGGGGAGGTGGAGGTCCAGCCCCTGGAAGAGGACCCCACCGTGTGCCTGGTGACCTTCGGCTTCCAGGTTGCCCACGGCCTGAACCAGATCTGGCTGTCCGCCCAGATCACGGTGTAAGGGGGTGGAAGCATGGTAACGAAAGGAATTCCCACCAGCAGTGATATCTATCTGGAGGTGAACGGCCGGAAGGTGGCGGTGGTCCAGAGCTACACCGCCCAGTCCACCCGGACCTCCACCCAGGTGGAGGCCTTCGGGGAGAGCGAGCCTGTGGCCGCCATCCCCGGCCCCACCCGCCACCAGCTGGAGCTCACCCGGATCTATGCCACCGACGAGGCCATGGCCGACGGCATCCGGTTCCACGACCTGGAGGACTTCAGCCTGGTCATCTGCAAGCCCGACCGACGGGTCATCTACAGCGGCTGTCAGTGGAGTAAGATCGGAGAGACCGGGAACCTAGGGGCCTTCGTCATGGAGAAGATCTCTGTAGTGGCCGCCCGCCGGCTGGAGACCAGCGCATGAGGGGCTCGGACTGGCTGAGACTGGGGGGAGGGCTGTCTGCCCTCCCTCTGGACGACGGCAGGAGTCTCCGCATCCTGACCGCCCGGGAGGTGCTGGAGGCACGACGGGAGAGCCTGACACTGGAGGGGGACAGGGCCCTCTGCGCCAACGCCTGCCTTCTGGCCCGGGCTCTCACCCGGGAGGGGAAACGGGAGTACCCCTCCGGGCAGGAAGTCCTGGACGAGATGAAACCGGAGGAGATCGAGGCCTTGGCATCTGCCTGGGCAGCCTTTGACCGCCGGGAGAACCCCGGGCTCACCGCCGATGCCCAGCGGGTGGAGGATCTGAAAGCTGCCCTGAAGGGCCTGCCCCAGGAGCGGCTGAAATGGAAGGTCCTCCGGGCCTTTGGGGCCCTGCCCACCGAGGAGCGAGTCCGTGCCATGACCGGAAGGGACTATCTCTGGTGCGCCCTCCACCTCCTCCTGGATGAGGAGGAGGTCCTGGACCGGCTCTGTCCCGTCTGCCGGGATCAGGTCGGGAAGGACTGCTGTCCGGTGTGTGGCGGTCAGACCGGAGAAATGGCCGCTGGCATCAACGGGGCCTTTGACTGGGAGAAGTTCCGGGCTCTGAGAGAGGAGTGAGACCATGATCGACTATCTGGAAGACCTGCTGGAGGAGGAGACCGCTGTGGAACTCACCGGAGCCCTGCTGGCTCCGGTGGGTCGTCGGACCGTTCCCCTTTGGGAGGAGGAAGACCCGCCTGCCCGGGAAAGGCAGGGGGTGGAAGGGGGAGAGGTGGAGGAAGATCCCCTTCCCACCCGGGAAGAAAGGGAGGTCCGACGGGCTGGACGGTTCTCCTGGGCTGAGGGACAGGGGGCCCTCCGGTCCGGGGCAGCAGGACTGCTGACCGCCCTGACCCGCACGGCTTGGGCCGCCGGGGCGGTCCGCCAACTGGGACGCCCCCTGGGGACAGAACTTCCCGGAGAGGTCCCCGGCCCCAAGGGGCTGGACCTGGAGACCATGGACCGGGCGGTCCAGCGGGACGCCCGCCGGTATGACGGTGGGTTTCCTCTCTATTAAACATATGGAAGGAGAGAGCATATGGAACTAACGCCCATGCAGTACAAAGGGTATGTGTGGCCCCACAACCCCAGGACCTACACCATCCGCTACCAGCGGCAGGTGGCGGTCCACAAAGTTCCCTTCGGCCGGTATGCCATGCAGGACTTAGGTCTGACCCGCCGGGTCATGACGGGAGAGGGGGAGTTTTTCGGCCCCAAGGCCTACGAGGAGTTCAAAAAGCTGGCCTCCCTCTTCTACGAGGGTGGTCCCGGCCCCCTGATCCATCCCGTGTGGCAGAGTTCCCAGGCCTATTTTGTAGCGCTCTCCCTGGCCCAGGAGCCCAGGAAGGACTATGTGCGGTACACCTTTACCTTCTGGGAGACCTATGAGGGGTACAGCCAGAGCCTCACCGGCCGGAAGACCCAGGAGAGCACCCGGCCCAGGACCTACATCCTGGCCCAGGGGGAGACCTTCTGGTCGGTGGCCGAGGCCTGTGGCCTCACGGCGGAGGAGCTTCTGGCCCTGAACCCCCAGGTGAAGAACCCCAGTCTGGTCCAGGGGGGCTCTGCCCTCTATGTAAAGTGAGGTGGGGAGGATGACGGAATGGACCCTGACCTGCTATGACGGCAGGATCTATACCCTGCCCGCCCCGCTGGCCTGGAGGCTGGATTACGGCCTGGGGGATCCCTGCGACGGTTTCTGGGTCAAGACCCTGTGGACGGCGGGCCAGGAGGACATCCTGGCCGACGGGGTGCGGATGACCGTCACCCGTGGGGGCGAGACGGTCTTCACCGGGGTGGTGGACGAGTGCCTCTGCCAGTGGTCGGAGGAGGGCTGCACGGCGGAGATCACCGGCCGGGGCCTTCAGGCCCTTCTCCTGGATAACCAGGCAGAGGCCGCAGACTATGGCCTGGCCACCCTGGAGGAGATCCTGCGGCGGTATGTGACCCCCTTCGGTATCCCTCTGGCGGTGTCCGTGACCCTGCCCGGGGCGGCGGGATTTTCGGTGTCTTCGGGGAGTAGCTGCTGGAAGGTCCTGTACCAGTTCGCCCGATACCACGGGGGTGTTTGCCCCCGGTTTGACCGGCAGGGGCGGCTCCATCTGGAGCCCTGGGAGGACAGCTCGCCGGTGGTTCTGGACGAGACCGCCCCTGTGACCCGGACCGCTCTCCGGGAGACTCGGTATGGGGTCCTGTCCCAGGTGACGGTGAAGGACCTGTCCGGCTGGACAGAACAGACCGAGGTGAACCAGGACTTTCTGGACCGGGGCGGCTGCGCCCGGCGGGTGATCTGCCTGCCCCGGAAGGTGGGATATCAGGCCCGGCGGTATCAGGCCCGGTTCCAGCTGGACCGGTCGGCAGCTGGTCTGCGCCAGGTGGAGCTCACCCTGGCCATCCCCTTTGCCGCCTGGCCGGGGGACCTGGTAAAGCTCACCCGAGCCGGGTGGAGCCGGAATGGTCTTTATCGGGTCCAGGCGTGTTCGGTGGAAATGAACGAGAAGGGCTGCCAGACCTATTTGGTCCTGGGAGACCCTGACGCAGTGCTTTAGCCTGTGGAAAAAGGCAAGCCTTTTCCCACATAGGGGATCGCAGCCTGCTGCATCGCATAAATTGTGCACCTGCGGCACACAATTTCCACGTTTGCAGGCTGAGATGTGTTTTCTGGCACGCACATGTCGCGCCAGAAAACGTATTTGGTTTTATTTCGCCGTTGCGACGGCGAAACTCGACGGGTTTTTTTGCACGCTTGGCTCCCACTCTGGGGAGTGGATCTTTGTAGAACTGAAAAAGGAGGAATGGTATGTGGATGGCAAGACCCAGGGGGCAGAGCCTCCTGGAGGAACCCGTCGCCCAGACCGGGTCGGTGACCCTGGCGGGCACCCCGGTGGGGGTGGGTCTGGAGGGGGAGCGACGGGAGGTCCCCCTCTGCGGTCCCGGTGGCTATCACTGGGCGCCCCGTCGAGGGGACAGGGTGCTGGTCATCAAGACCGGCCCCGAAGAGGCCCCCGCCGGAGTGGGAGTCCTGACGGAAGAGGACCTGGCGCCGGGAGAGGTCTGGATCTCGGCGGCAGCGGGAGCGGGGATCCGCTTAAAGCCCGACGGGACCATCGCCCTCACCGGGAAGGTCACCGTCAATGGACAGGAGGTGTGACATGGGGGTGAGCAAACTGCGCCGGGGGGACTATTGTCCCGACGGAGCCGGGTCCTTTGCCCAGGCTGAGGGCAGGGAGGCCCTGCTGGAGCGGGTCCTCTTCAAGCTCCAGGTCCGCCGGGGGAGCTTTCCTTTGATGCCCCGGCTGGGCAGCCGCCTGTACCTGCTGCCCCGGGCAAAGCCCTCGGCCCGGTCCGCCCTGGGGGCCAGCTATGCTGCCGAGGCCTTGGCCGATGAGGAGGTGTCGGTCACCCGGGCGGAATGGGAGGAGGAGAGCCGGCGGCTCACGGTCTTCCTGCAGGGGCAGGGGGAGGAGCTGTCGGCCTCAGTGTATCTTGGAGAGGAGTGAGATGACGTGAAAACCACAGAGGAGATCTATCTGGAGATGATGGACCGGTTCGCCCGGGAGACCGGCATGGAGCCCAACGGCACCGGAGAGCTGGCGGTGCGGATGTATGCCCTGGCGGCCCAGGTCTATGGACTGTACCAGGAGGCGGCGTGGACCCGCTGTCAGTGCTTCCCCCAGACTGCTACGGGGGAGGACCTGGACAAGCACGCCTTCCTCCGGGGGCTGACCCGGAACCCGGCGGGGAGAGCGGCAGGGGTCCTGCGGTTCCTGGTGAGCGGCACGGCAGACCGGGACCTGACCATCCCCCAGGGGACGGTGGCCATGACGGCGGGGCTGGTGTCCTTTGAGACCACCCGGGAGGCCGTGCTGAAGGCCGGCACTGGCTATGTGGAGGTCCCTGCCCAGGCGGTCCAGCCGGGCCCTGGAGGCAACACCCCGGCGGGGACCATCCGCACCATGGCGGTGGCCCCTGTGGGGGTGGACGGCTGCACCAACCCGGCGGCCTTCACCGGGGGCTGTGAGGAGGAGGGGGACGAGGCCCTCCGGGCCCGGGTCCTGGCCAGTTATCGGCGGCTCCCCAACGGCACCAACGCCGCCTACTATGCGCAGGAGGCTCAGGCTGTGGATGGGGTGGCGGCGGTGACCGTTCTGCCCAAGAACCGGGGGATCGGAACGGTGGACCTGTACATCACCGGCCGGTCGGGCCTGCCCTCGGAGGAACTGCTGGCTGCCGTTCAGGCCCGCCTGGAAGAGAAGCGGGAGATCGGGGTGAGCCTCCAGGTTCTGGCCCCCGTGGGGGTGGAGACCGATGTGCTGGTGACCGTGAAGGCCCGGGAGGGCCTGGACGCATCTGCCGTGTGCTCTGCCGTGTC
>JAFXCU010000097.1 GCA_017521345.1 Ruminiclostridium sp.
GAGAAGGGCGTTGCCAACGCCATCCTCATCAAGGTCAACCAGATCGGCACCCTGACCGAGACCGTGGACGCCATCCAGATGGCAAACCGCGCCGGCGACACCGCTGTCAGCTCCCACCGCTCCGGTGAGACCGAGGACACCACCATCGCTGACCTGTCCGTGGCTCTGAACGCCGGCCAGATCAAGACCGGTGCTCCCAGCCGTACCGACCGTGTGGCAAAGTACAACCAGCTGCTCCGCATCGAAGAGGAACTGGACGACGTGGCTGTGTACCTGGGCCGTGACGCTTTCTTCAACCTGAAGTAAGGACCGAAACCTGACATAAAAACGGAACCGGAATCTCCGGTTCCGTTTTTTCATCGTCCAGTTCCTCGGGACCCGCCGCAGGCGGGACGCAGCAAATGCTGCGTGAATCTCGGAGAGTTCCCGCAGGGGGAATTCATTTCCCCCGAGGATGTCAAATCCGCCTGGGGCTCCCATCCGGTGTGTGCACCGGATGGGAATGCAGGACGACGTGGCTGTGTACCTGGGCCGTGACGCTTTCTTCAACCTGAAGTAAGAACCTCAATCCCAACAAATCAAAAAGGAACCAGACACAAGTCTGGTTCCTTTTTTCATGTACAAAACAGAGTATTCCCTTACAGATCGCTGAAATCCAACCGATCCAGCACGTCCCGGGCGTTAAACTCACAGATGATCCGTGCCAGCTCCTCTGGCGCTTCCTTGGCGCCGTTTTTCAGCCAGGTCAGACAGGTGTTGGACACCATCCCGGCGTGACAGTAGATCTTATACCGTTCCACCGAGGAGGCAGGCATATCCCCCAGCATCTCCTCGGCAAATCGGTTGATGTTATCCATGCTCAGGGTGCCCAGCCCGGCCCGCTGGAGAAGCAGGATCTCCCTGGCCCTGGAGCGCTGAAGCTCCAGGATCATGGCCACCCACCGAACGGCGTCGGCGGGCTTCTCCTTCCGCAGCCGGGACAGGCCCTCCTGGCGGAGCTCCTCAAAGAACTCCTCCACCACTTCCTCCTTGCTGGTGAAGTTCCGGTAATAGGACTGGCGGGCCACCCCCGCCCGGGCCACGATCTCGGTGACGGTGATCTCAGAAAAGGATTTCTCCTCCATCAGGTCCAGCAGGGCCCGGACGATCTTCTCCCGCACCTGCTGCCTGGCTTCCTTTCGCTTATCCATAGCGGCCCCCTTTATGTGACAAATTTTTCTAATTCGGTTCACATACCATTCTTGACGGAATCATCAGAAGTGATACAATTTGTATCTGGTACAGATTGTATCACATCAAAGAATCCCTGTCAATGTACGGAAGGAGGCCCAAAATGGAAGCCGTCTTTCAAAAAGAGAAACACACCTTGCTGATGCCCGACCTGTTCCCTGTCCACATGGAGCTTCTGGCCGACGCCATCCGGGCCAGCGGCTACCGGGTCCAGGTCCTGCGGAACCAGGGTGCCGACGTGCTGGAACAGGGGCTGAAATACATCCACAACGACATGTGCTACCCCGCCATCTGCTCCCTGGGCCAGCAGCTCCATGCCGTCACCAGCGGGAGCCATGACCCCAACGCCGTGGCCCTCATCCAGTTCCAGACCGGGGGCGGCTGCCGGGCCTCCAACTACGGCATGGTTTTAAAAAAAGCCCTGGAACGCCTGGGAAAATCACAGATCCCCGTGGTCACCCTGGGCTTCACCACCCTGTCCCGGGACAGCGGCTTCCGGCTGACTCCCCTCATGTGCCTCCGGGCCCTGGCGGCCATCACCTTCGGGGACCTGATGATGCTGCTGAAAAACCAGGTCCGGCCCTATGAGGTCCAGCCCGGCGCCGCCCAGGCTGTCTTGGAACGATGGCAGGACCACTTGAAGGGCCTGCTGTACTCCGCCTCGGTCCTGCCCTTTCAGCTGAAAAGGCACCTGGAGCAGCTGGCCCAGGACTTCGCCGCCATCCCCACCAGGGTCAGCCAAAAGGTCAAGGTGGGCATCGTTGGGGAGGTCTATGCCCAGTACTCCCCCTTCGCCAACAACAACCTGGAAGAATTCCTGGAAAGCCAGGACTGTGAATATATGCTCCCCGGGGTCCTGGGGTTCCTCCACTACTGCCTCACCGGTCCCGCCGTGGACCGGGTTCTCTACGGCGGCGGCCGGACCAAAGCCGCCCTCAGCCGGGGGCTCACCGCCGTGATCGCCGCCTATGAACGGGTGCTGGACCAGGTCCTCCAGACCTTTCCCCAGTTCGTCCGCCCCTCTCCCTTCCGCCAGATGCGGGCCCTGGGGGAGCAGGTCCTGGGCCGGGGTGTGAAGATGGGCGAGGGCTGGTATCTGGCCGCCGAGATGGGTGACCTGGTCCGCCACGGCTACGACAACATCCTCTGCGCCCAGCCCTTCGGCTGCCTGCCCAACCACATCGTGGGCCGGGGGACCTTCCGCCGGTTCCGGGAGCTCTACCCCCACGCCAACCTGTGCCCCATCGACTACGACGCCAACGCCTCCCGGGTCAACCAGGAGAACCGCATCAAGCTCATGCTGGCGGTGGCCCGGCAGCGAGCCGGGCTTGCCCAGCACTGAAAAACGCCTCATGTCCCGGACATGGGGCATTTTTGTTTCAGAAATCTTACAATTCCCCCAAGATGGTGAAAATTCCCCCTAATTACTGGACTTTTTTCCCCTTTTGTGCCATACTGATGCTGTATTATTATGCAAACACTCCACACCCACGCAAAGGAGGCATTCTGACGTGAAGAAAAACAGACGTGTCCTCTCCGCTTTCCTGGCCCTGGTGATGCTCCTCACCCTGCTGCCGGCCCCTCTGGCCGGAGCCGCCGGGACGGCTGTGTATAACGGCACCAACTACAGCACTGACTACACCACCTGGCGCCAGGGCGACCCCGCCTGGGGCAACACCCCCCTGGGCGACCTGCACACCTTCGGCGGGTCGGGCTGCCTGATCTCCTCCATCGCTGTGCTCATGTGCCACTCCGGGGCCTATGACCCCGCCCAGCTGAACCCCGGCTCCCTCCGGGACTGGCTGAACAAGCAGGGTTACATCAGCCACAGCCAGACCAGCTCCCAGGACGCTCTGCTGTCCTTCGGCCAGATGACCTACAACACCTCCCCCCGGTTCTACTTCACCAACCAGGAGTTCTTCTCCACCGACACCCCCATGGCCGAGGTGGCCGCCAAGGTCAGCGCCCTCCAGGCCAGCGGCTACTATGTCATCGGCCGCGTGAAGTACAGCGGCCACTTCGTGGCCCTGGACAAGGTGGTGGGGGAAGACGTGAAGATCTTCGACTCCGGCGCCGCCGCCAAGAAGCTCCTGTCTGAGTACAACGGCACCATCGGCGGCCTCATCTGCTTCAAAGCCAACCCCTCCGCCAAGGATACCATCCTGGGCACCATCGCCACCCCCACCGCACCCACCGTGGCCAAGCTGGCCGACGCCTACGGCACCGGGGACAGCATCTCCGTCTCCTGGAGCCCCGCAAACCTGGCCACCCACTACAACATCTACGTGGAGCAGAAGCAGGCAGACGGCTCCTGGAAGGCCAACTACCAGTACCACTTCTACGCCACCTCCCCCACTTCCCTGAAACCCCTGCCCGCAGGCACCTACCGGGTGAAGGTCCAGGCCACCAACGCCAACGCCACCCCCTGGACCTACACCAACTCCGACTGGCAGACCTTCCAGGTGAAGCAGGGCTTCCTCACGGTCACCTATGACGCCGCCGGCGGTACCCTCTCCAACAAGTACCAGCTGACCTAGCCCGGCAGCGCCTACCAGCTGCCCACCCCCACCCGCTCCGGCTATGCCTTCCTGGGCTGGTTCACCTCCGCCGGAAAGCTGGTGAACAGCAGCGCCGTGGTCTCCACCACCAGCGGCCACACCCTCACCGCCAAGTGGACCCCCGGCGTGGGCTTCCATAAGACCGCCACCTACAACGGCATCTTCACCGACGTGGCCAGAAACGCTTGGTACTACAACAACATTGCCAACGTCTACGCCTACGGCCTGATGAACGGTGTGGAGACCACCAAGTTCAAGCCCGCCGACCAGGTCACCGCCGCCCAGACCATCACCCTGGCCGCCCGGATGCGGAAGCTCTTCCTGACGGGAGACGGCACCTTCTCCACCACCTCCCCCTGGAACAAGGCCTATTCCGACTACTGCCTCAGCCAGGGCATCATCGGCAACCTGCCCGCTGACATGAACGGCACCCTCACCCGACAGGAGTTCGCCGCCATCCTGGCCAACGCCCTGCCCGCCGAGGCCCTGCCCGCCATCAACTCCATCGCCGCCGGGTCCATCCCCGATGTGTACCGGTCTGACGCCGCCATCTACAAGCTCTACCGGGCGGGCATCCTGGCCGGCAACGACGCCCTGGGTACCTTCCGGCCCAACGACCCCATCAACCGGGCCGAGGTGGCCACCATCCTGGTGCGTATGGCCGATCCCAACGCCCGTGTCCTGTTCACCCTCAGTTAAACGACCATGAGAGCCTCTGTGAAGAAGGGCCTTCTCGCAGCCCTGGCCGTCCTCCTTCTGGGGACGGCCGCTCTTTTCCTGATGGGGACCACCGATGAACTGGTCACCGTCACCTATACGCTGGACGCCCCGGAGGTGGACCGGCCCGTCCGGCTGGCCCTGGTCACCGACCTCCACTCCTGCGATTACGGAGAGGGGCAGTCGGAGCTTCTGGACGCCATCGCCGCCCAAAGCCCCCACGCCGTCCTCCTGGGTGGGGATATCATCGACGACGATATCCCTCGGAAAAAGGGCGAGGAATTTGTAACAAAGGTCTCCCAGATCTACCCCACCTGCTACGTCTCCGGAAACCATGAGTTCCGCACCGATGATATCGCGGGCATCAAGGACTTTCTCCGCACCGCCGGGGCATATGTTCTGGAGGGGGACTGCCTCCCCCTGACCCTGGAGGGCCAGACCATCCAGATCTGCGGGGTGGACGACCCGGAGGGCATCGGCCAGGAGGCCATGACCCAGCAGCTGGCCCAGGCCGCCGCCCAGGCCGACCCTGCCCTCTTTACCGTCCTCCTGTCCCACCGACCGGAGCAGATCGAACACTACCGGTCCTTCGGGGCCTTTGACCTGATCCTGTCCGGCCACGCCCACGGAGGCCAGTGGCGGATCCCCGGCCTCCTGAACGGCCTGCTGGCCCCCAACCAGGGCCTCTTCCCGGACTACGCCGGGGGCCGGTACGACTTCCCCGATGCCACCTTTGTGGTGAGCCGGGGCCTGGCCCGGGAGTCCACCCGGATCCCCCGGCTCTTCAACAGCCCGGAGCTGGTCATCATTGAAATCACCTGAACACAGAAAGGAAGTATCCCCATGAGTACACCCCGAAACGACAGAGCCACACAAATGTTCTTCCTGGCCATGCTCTGGCTGTGCACCGCCCTCCTCAGCGGCTATCAGTTCCCCCTGAGCCGGATCTTTGAGCCGGACGTTCAGATCTTCCCCCTCATTTGCTTCCTGCTGTTCTTCGGTGCCCTGGGCAGCCTGATGACCCGCATCTACGGCTCGGGCTACACCCTCCGCATCCTGGTGATGGTCTTCATCTTCGCCTCTCTGGGCCTGGTGGGCCGGTACCTGTTCTCCGCTGACCTTTCCATCTTCACCGCCAAAAACGTGATCGAGTATCTCATCACCGTCACCCTGTACACCACCATCGCCTACAACTGGTTCCCCAAGGGAAAGCAAGGCTAAACGTGAAAGCACCCGCTCAATGAGCGGGTGCTTTTTTTACAGCAAATCTTCTGATGTGGCGATAACCGTGCCCTCGAAGAACTCCACAGCGAATTGGTCCATGGACTCGTCGATGGCAAACGTGGTGGTGTAGTCCTCCACGAAGCCGCCGGGGTAATGGTAGTCGATGATCTGGTAGCCGTCCTCATCCCATTGAATATGGGCGGTGTGCCGTGTATCACAGGTGGTGGGATAATAGTCGATGGCGAAGGTTCCGTAGAAGTGGCGGGCCTCATGGAACAAACGCTTTTCTATGGTGCCGTCCATACGGACGGTGGTTTCCTCCTGGGCTGCGTCGTCCACGTACACCGTGGCGGTGACCTCCTTGCTGACCTCGGTTTTGAAGGGGTAGTTCCACAGGAAAACGCCCAGGATCACCAGGGCCACAGCCAGCTCGGCAATGAGCCACTTTTTCACGTTCATGTTCTCCATAGGACCACCTCCTTTGGGTCAGTATAGCAGAACAAATACCACTTGTCTACTGAGGATTATGTGGTGACTACACGATACGTTCCATGTAGGGGCCGATGACCACATCGGCCCACCCACCTCCGCCATAAATGCCACGTTGACGGGCGATTCGTGAATCGCCCCTACAAAACTCACAATTAACCTCGTAGAGTTTCGCCGTCGCAACGGCGAAAAGAAATCCAATCCGTTTTCTGGCGCGACATGCGCGTGCCAGAAAACACTTCTCGGCCTGCCAGTGTGCCCATAGGGCGCGCACAGCAGGCCGTGATCCCCAAAACAAAAAGCACCTGTTTTCCAAAGAAAACAGGTGCTTTTTCGTTTCTTATTCTTCGTCCCAGTTGTGGTACACGTTCTGGACGTCGTCGTTGTCCTCGAGCATGTCGATGAGCTTCTCCATGTTCTTGATATCGCCGGCGTCGGTCAGCTTCACGTAGTTCTGGGGGACCATCTCCACCTGTGCGGAGGCGAAATTGCAACTTTTCGAGCGGGAATGTTGTGATTTCCCGGCTTTTTATGCTTCATCTTTCCAAGCACCCAAGCTTACACTCTTTGCGCTTGTATTCCACAGTCTAGCCGTGAGCTAAACCATAGCTAAACTATACCCCGAATCTGGGAATCCGTCAACGCTGGACTACGGTGTACGTCGTTGTTTTTTTCGTCCCACAGCAATATAGTATCAATGGGTGCACATGGGGGAAATTACCTTTCCACACCAACTGCCTCGCTACTGGCTGCGCCATTAGCTCGCCACCTGCGGCGAAAAGGTATCCCCCATCCCCCCTTACCAAAGGCCGCGTTTGAATCATTCACTTCAAAAAGCAGACCTCAGCCAAACCCAAAATCACGGGGTGTCTATATATAAAGGGTACCCCTGATTTTGTCCGGATGACATTACGATGCTCTCGTTACGATGCATCCCCGTACACCATCCTTTTTGAGCTTCGTTACAACAAACCCGTCATGGGCAAGAGCCTTTGATATCGACGGCCATTTCCGTAGGTGCCCTTTATCATCCCTTAGGTTCATCGTCTCTGCTATCTCCCGGCTCTCCGTGCTAGGCAGGAATCGGCCAAGATATTCCTCGGGAAAATAGTCTGCTATGTGTTCGTGTTGCTTGTCGTAGAGGTAGAGATTCGCTATATCATGCCGCAGTCGGCCTCGAACCTGAATCTGGGTGTCTGGGTTGCTGTCGAGGATGACGATGGTATCAAAGTCCTCGTTCTCAATGTTAATGGAAGTCTCATAGGCCGCATTGATAAAAAGTACATCTATTTCCTCTGGAATTCTACGTGTCGTTAGGATTGTCTTTCTGGTTTCCAGCTGATACTCGCTCATAGGGTGTACCTCGTTGTGGATGCTCCAAAGAGCGCAAATGTTGCGGCTACCGTTGTCAACATGGGCCATGTACTCCTTCATAAGGTCAATCGTGGGAACGAAGACAAGAGCCCGGGTATCTGGGGACAGAGATGCCAATACTTCCTTGGCGCTGGCGTAGTACTGTCTGTGGAGCGTCTTATCCTGCGTTACAAGGTTGCTAAGATCGAAGTACACCGTATTGACACCAAGCTCATGGAACGCAATGGAGATTGGGTTGATGGTCGCCGACATGATGACTACCAGAGGGCTTCCTTTCTTTGATTACAAGAGGTCTATGGGTATAGGCTTAAAAGATTTACAGTTTAGTCATATTTGGCATTTAGGGAGTTAATGTGTGAGGCTGTGCTCGTGGTGTGTACATTGTTTTTTCGAGAGGAAACGGCCACTTCTTTGGGGCGGTATCTTTACCCTCCCCAACCCCAAAGTGCGCTCCTGGGGTCAAAATACTGCATAGCTGCATTGGAAATGAAAAGAGGACAGGATCACTCCTGCCCTCTTTTTCGTTGAATCTGCACCTTCAAATTCCCGGTGCTCAGTCCTTGCGCAAAGCCTTGTACAACTCATCTGCCATGGCATCTTGCACCTTCTGGTAGAAGTCTGGCGCAGTGAATAGATTTCTGGCAAGTTGTCATTAGACTCGTCTAGGTTATCATCCGCCCACAGAGGCACCAATGTCGGCACCCAGAAGGCAGGTGTAAAGCCACTCTACCGTATCCCCGGGCTGTAGCTGGTAGCGGGAGCAGCCGTAGTTGGGGGACCACCCGTTGACCCGATAAGTCCATCCGGAGAGGTCACCACAGTCAAACTCGTAGAGATTCCCGATCCCCTCGATGTACGCAGAGTTGTAGATGGGCGTGTTCTCGAACTCCAGATGGATACCGGCCTTTTTCATCTCTCGTTGGAGAACATTGAAAACACTTTCTCCTTCGTAAAAGGTGACCGTGGTTTCCGGGAAGATCATGCCATCTGCCGGGACCAGCTCCACCTTAGCGGGGTCCAGCCAGCTCAGGTTGTTCAGGATGGTATCACACCGGACGGCGAGGGTGCAGGTGTATGCTTTGTCCGAGATGGTCACATCTTCCGGCTCCACAGGGACAGGGCGGCCTTCGGGGACCGGCGCAGTCAGATAGGGGTCCTTTCCGGTGCTGGAGTCAATGACCATACCCTGGAGGGAGGACCAGTTTTGGTTGCCTTCCTCTGCGGGGGTGTCGGGTTCCGGGATCAATTCCTCCACGGCGTCCTCTTTTTCCTGTGCGGTCATGCCCCCTTCGGCGCCGCCGGGGCGACTCTCCAGGGCTTCTTCCGGAGCGGACGCCTCCTCAACGGGAGTCTCTGCAAGATCTTCTGTGATCTCTTCCGGAGATGGCTGCGCCTGGGCCTGAGCAGGGGGCTGTTCCACGGTCCAGCCCTGTGCA
>JAFXCU010000098.1 GCA_017521345.1 Ruminiclostridium sp.
CCTACGGTGCCCCAAACTTCCCGGAACCCCACTTTGACCTGGAATTTTTCCTGACCCTACCCTGGGTGCTGGAAGAGTCCCAATAAGCAGAAATCGAGCATCCGTAAGCATACGGATGCTCGATTTTTAATTTGGGTTCCAGCAGAACAGGCCTTCCGATGCGGCAATCTGACGAGCCAGGGCAAGCAGCTCCGGGCTGGGGTGATACAGGGTCAGATGCAGACAGTCCCATTCAAAGACCAGCAGAGCGTTCTCCTCCGGTAGGAGGATGTTCAGCCACCCGGAGTGATTTTCCAGAATGGTCTCTATGGCCCCGGCAACCAGATCAGGGGAAGGGGCATCCACCCACTGGCCCCAATGGACGCAGATTCGATGATAGCACATGAGCTTCAGGACCACAGCGGTAAACCGTGCCCGTAAGCCATATTCCTCAAAGTGGTTCAGCAGGTAGGTATCCACCTTGAAAAACTGCCCTGGGGAGTCGGCGGGAACCTGTCTGGGAAGATAATCCATGACCCAGCAGTCCTGTTTCAGCAGTTCTTCCACCAAAACGTCGTGTTCGTGCATCCGGTCATCCTCCTTCCGTGGCAGGGCTCATATCCAGCACTTCATCCGCCAGGGCATCCCGCTCGGCGGGATCGTGGGTGACAATGAGGAGGGTCCGACCCTGGGTGTGGTGCTTGAGATAATCCAGCACAATTCTTTTGGTGTCCTGGTCCAGGCCGGTGAAGGGCTCATCCAGGATCATCAGTTCTCCGGGGGCCAGGACTGCCCGGGCGATGGCCACCCGGCGCTTCATGCCGCCGCTGAGGGTACGAACCGGCTTGTGGAGGCTGTCCCCCAGGCCAAGCTCGGTGAGGTGGTCGGCCATGACCTGCCGGTCCCCATGATGGCACACGGCGGCCAGGTTGGAGAGGGCGGAGAAATCCTCAAAGAGCCGGTTTTCCTGGAATACAGCGGTGACCCGCTCCGGTCTGCCCGTCATGGTGCCCTCGTCTGGGGTCTCCAGCCCCAGAATGATCCGCAGAAGGGTGGTCTTGCCGCAGCCGGAAGGGCCCATGATGCAGGTCCGCTTCCCGGCAGGGAAGGTGTGGGAGAAGCCGTCCAGGACGGTCTTTTCCCCGTATGCTTTGCAGATATGATTCAGAATGAGATCGGTCACAGCTTTTCCAACCTCCCATACAGCCATTTCAGCAGGGCCAGAAAGCCCTTTTCAAACAAAACGCTCACCACCACCACGATGATGGTCCAGGTGAAGAGGTCCGTGGTGTTGAAGTAGACCTTGGCATCGTAGAACATCTGGCCGATGGACCCGGAGGGGATGCCGATGATCTCGGCGGCGATGCCCGCCTTCCAGGAGATGCCCAGGCCCACGGTGCAGGCAGAGATCAGATAGGGCTTCGTCTGGGGCAGCCACAGGTAGACCACCCGCTTGTGCCAGGTGAGCCGGAAGATCTGCACCGCCTCCAGCATCTGCTTGTCCACGCTGCGGATGCTCTGGAGCACATTGGTGTACACGATGGGCAGGACCATCAGGAAGGAGATGAAGATGGACAGCCGGGCCGAGGACATCCAGATCAGGCAGATGACGATGAAGGAGGCCACCGGCACAGACTTGACCATCACCGCCCAGGGGCGGAAGAGGATCTCGAACAGGGGGAACCGCCCGGCCAGGGAGCCCAGGCCAAGACCGATCCCCAGGCCCAGCAGGAAACCGGCCACGATCTTCCGGAAAGTGAACCAGACGGTAGACCAGAAGCCCTCCTCCAGCCAGATGCCCGCCAGCCGCTGGAGAACGGACAGGGGAGAGGGGACCAGTAGCTGGTGGCCCACCCCCATGGCGGCAATCTGCCAGACCAGGAGGGCCAGCAGGACAGCGCCCACCCGCTGCAGGGTCCTTTTATGCTGTTGTAAGAGGGATGGGGTTCGGTCCATGGTGTCCTCCTGGTGGATGATTTTTCTCCAGTATACCACATTTTACAGAGAATGGGGTTGCAAATGCAACAGGACACCCCAGACAATGTGGGGTGCCCTGCAATTATTTCCATTTCGGCTCCGGAGAGATCTCCAGGACGTTCCGGTATGTCTTTTTGAACCGGCCTGCGCAGATGGGGCAGCCCGCTTTCTGGGCGCCGGTGCGAGAGTAGATCTTAGCCCGCCAGACGTGGCCGTCCTCGCACCGCCACCAAACCCGTTTGGCGCTGCCGCCGGTGACCATGGTCGGGGTGAGGTTCCCGTTCAGGTCCTGGGCCCACTGATTGGCGATGACCGGGTCTACGGTGGCCAGGTCGTTGAAGCCGGGTTCCACCTGTCTGCCTGAGCAGACGGGACAGCCAGTGTTCATCTGGACCCGCCGCCCAACAGGGGACCGCCATTCATGGCCCTGGCTGCACTGCCACCAGACCTTCCGGTTGCTGTTGGCCGTGACGGACTCCGGTGTCAGGGGCAGATTTTTGGTGGGGTGCCACTGCTGGGCCAGGTCAGGCTGCAGACTGGCCAGATCGTTTTCCCCGGGAATGACCTGCTTGCCGGCACAGACCGGGCAGCCGGTGTCCATGGCGGCCCGGGACATGATGCTGGACTGCCAGCTGTGGCCCAGGTCACAGCGCCACCAGACCTTCCGGCGGCTGCCGGGAAAGAACTGATCGGGGGTCAGGGATCCGTTCTTTTTCTGGTCCCATTGGTCAACCAAATGAGGAAACTGGGCAGCCAGGTCATTGATCCCAGGCTGGAGTTTTCGGCTGGTACACACCGGGCAGCCAGTTCCTGCTGTCCGGGACTTCACCAATGCCTTCCAACGGTGCCCCTGACTGCAGACCCATCCCATGGGCTTTCCGCTGCCGTAAGAGATGGTCTGGGGGGTGTGGGGGAGGTTTTCCACTGTGTCCCATTCCTCCAGCAAGTGAGGCATGCTGTTTTCCAGGCAAAAATCGTAGAGTGTCTTTTTCATGATGTTAAGAGAAGGCAGAGGCGGCAAATGCCGCCTCTGCGCTTTGGCTTATGGGGTGGGATCGTACATCCTCCAAGGTTTTATCACTTGTCGAACAGAGGGTGGAAGACCTTGAAGTAGCAAGCGATCTCAGCGCGGGAAGCGGTCTTGGTCAGGTCGCTCACGTTGGTGCCGATGTCAAACAGACCGATGCTGTCAGCCCAGCTGACGTTACCCTTTGCCCAGTCGCTGCAGATGAAGTCTGCAACGTTGCCGGTGCCGTCAGTGTCCATGCCCTTGAACTCGGCATAGCGCTCGAAGATGGCAGCCACCTGCTCACGGGTGATGGGGGTGGTGGGACCAAAGGTGCCGTCGCCGAAACCATTGACGATCTTGTTGGCAGCAGCCCAGTTGACCGCATTGGTGTACCACTCGCCTGCGGGAACGTCAGTGAAGTTTGCGCTGCCGGTCACAGCGGGCTCACCTTCCAGACGGTACAGGATGGTGACGATCATGGCACGGGTAGTGGTGCCATCGGGATTGAACCGGGTGTCAGACACGCCATTCATGAGGCCCTTTTCGATGGCATAGTCAATGCCCTCGTGGTACCACAGGGACTGGTTCACGTCGGTGAACTTCTCGCTGGGGCACTTGTGGAGAACAACGACAGAAGCCGGCTTCTTCTCTTTCCACTTAGCGGTCAGAGTGATGTCTTCGGTAACAGGGGTGTTGAAGTCATACTTCTGGCCATCCAGATACCAGCCCTTGAAGGAGTAGTTCTTTCTGGAGATGGAGGGCTTGGTAGCGGTGTCACCGTACTCCACAATCTGAGGATCCACAACCTTGGAGCACTTGGTGTCGAAGGTCACGGTGTACTTGTTGATTTCCCACTGAGCGGTGATGGTCATGTCCTCGGCGGGCATGGTCTCAGGAACGCTCACATCCCAGCCAGTAAAGGTATAACCGATCTTGGTGGGGGCGGTGGGAGCGGTGATGGTAGTGCCATAGCCCTGGGTGATCTCTGCATAGGTCTGGCCATCACTGACGAAGGTGATGGTGTACTCATTGACCTGCCAAACAGCATACAGGGTAAATACGCCATTGGCTTCTGCAGTCAGGTTGTCAACCTTCTCGCCGCCTGCATATTCAGCCTCAGTTGCATTTGCAGTGGTAGCCCAACCCTGGAAGGTATAGCCCTCACGAATGAAAGGATTGTTCTTCAACTTGCCTTCCACATCATAGGTAAAGGTAGAAGTGGACTTATCCTTACCGTTTTCCAGAAGACCGCCGTTACCATAGAACTCAACGGTGTACGTATTGGCCTCCCACTGTGCAGTCAGAGTCAGGTCGTTTGCAGGCATGCGCTCAGTGACCTCAGGTGCCCAACCAGCGAAGGTGTAGCCTGCTCGCACGGGAACAGGAGGATTCAGTTTTTTGTAATACTGAACGGTCTGCTCAGTTGCGGTGTCGTCAGTAAATGCGCCACCGGCCAGGTCATAGGTCAGGGTGTAGTTGTTCCGCTCGTAGTAGATCTTGACCACGGTAGAACCATCGCCATTGATGTTCTGCTGCTCAATGGGCTCCACTGCAGTGTATCCAGGGATGTTGGTCAGTGCCTTTGCGTTGGTCAGGGTATCGGTGGTACCCTTCTGGGTGTAGGTTGCGTGTGCCTTGTAGACCTTGTCGCCAGCACCGTTCAGCAGCAGGTGCTGAACCTTATACTTGGTGTTGGTGTTGGCCTCCCACTGAGCTTCCAGAGTCAGGTCATTGGCGGGCATGGTCTCAGGAACAGTAGGTTCCCAGCCCAGGAAGGTGTATCCTGCTCGCACGGGTTCGGGAGCAGACAGCTTCTTCATATACTGAACGGTCTGCACAGTTTCTGTACCGTCTTCGAAGGTACCTCCATTCAGATCATAAGTCAGAGTGTAGTTGTTCCGAGCATAGTAAATCTTGACCATGGTAGAACCATCGCCATTGATGTTCTGCTGCTCTATGGGCTCCACTGCAGTGTATCCGGGGATGTTGGTCAGTGCTTTTGCGTTGGTCAGGGTATCGGTGGTACCCTTCTGGGTGTAGGTTGCGTGTGCCTTGTAGACCTTGTCGCCAGCGCCGTTCAGCAGCAGATGCTGGACCTTGTAGGGAGTGTTAGTGTTGGCTTCCCACTGGGCAGTCAGGGTCAGGTTCTCGGCAGGCATGCTTGCAGGTATCTCAGGAGACCAACCAATGAAGGTATAGCCTGCTCTGACGGGATCAGAAGGAGCAGTAAGCTTCTTCATGTACTGAACGGTCTGCTCAGTTGCGGTGTCGTCAGTAAATGCACCGCCTGCCAGGTCATAGGTCAGGGTGTAATCGTTTCGAGCATAGTAGATCTTAACCATGGTAGAACCATCGCCATTGATATTCTGCTGCTCAATAGGCTCTACTGCAGTGTATCCAGGGATATTGGTCAGTGCCTTTGCGTTGGTCTGAGTATCAGTGGTGCCCTTCTGGGTGTAGGTTGCGTATGCCTTGTAGGTGTCCACACCGTTGGCTGCCAGCAGCACATGCTGGACCTTGTAGGGAGTATCGGTATTGGCCGCCCAAACAGCATACACGTTGATGAACAGGTTGCCTGCGTCATCCTTCTGCAGTTCAGCACCATACAGGTCTACCAGATCCTTCACCTGGTGGCTGTTCTTGGTGATTTCTGCGGCCTCAGTTGCGCCGGATTCAAATGCCCAGCCTGCCCACTTATAGCCAGCGGGTGCTACTTCGTTTGCCTTAGCAACCAGTTTCTCACTGGTCATGCCAACGCTCTGGCCGTCTCCCTTGCTGACACTGGCGTACTTCTTGGTAACCTTCATAATCTGGTCAGAACCATCATTAGTCAGCCAGTTAACGGTTACATCAGCGGGTGCATAGACAGCATAGAACTGAACAATATCCTGTCCCTCTTCATCGGCACCGACTGTCACATAACCATTATCAACAAGGTGCTTAACCGTCGTGCTGTGGTATCTGTTACCCAGTAGGTCTTTCGTGATGGTGGGAATTGTCTGACCAGGCTCAGCGGCCCAACCAATTACGGTCTCAGCGAAGCCGAGAGGTGCATTGGGACCAGCTGCATTCTGCAGCTTCTCACTGTCAAAGCCGAAGGTCCCAGATTCGTAGTTCTTTTTGCCTGCCTTGAAGATATAGGTGCCATCATTGTCATAGTAGCTAACATGGACATAGTTGATAATCTCTACACGGCCTTCGGTATCAGCAGGATAAATGACAGGATCGACAGTGTATTTTACATTTTCCAGAGTCAGTTTTTTGCTCTCTGCCACTTTGGCTTCACCGATAACGCCAGCCTCGTAATCAGTGCCGCTGGTAACGGTCTCAGAAGCAACGCAGTTTTTCAGGGTAACATCTTGCTTATAGGGATCACTGTAGGTCGTGCTGCCCCAGCCTTCCCAGCCGTAGCTTACGGTGGAGCCGATGAAGCCGCCTGCCACGTTGGTGCCGGTCACTTCGCCAGAAGCGGAACAGCTGTCAAAGGTAACTGCAGAAGTATAGGAGCTATTTGTCAGACGACCGACAAAGCCACCGGCAATATTAGCAGTTACATCGCCCTTTGCTTCGCAGCCCACGTAGCTTACGGTAGAGGTATGGTTACCCACAAAGCCGCCGGCAACATTGGAGCCGGTCACATCCACGTCAGCCACGCAGTTGGTGTAGGTCTGCATTGCGTATTCGTAGGTTCTGGCGACAAAACCGCCGACCTTTGCGTGATGGTTCACGGGGTTTGCAGAGTCGCTGCAGCGCTCCACGATCTTACCGGAAACGGAGACGTCCGTGTACTTGGTGTTGGGGCTCTGAGAGGTGCCAATCACACCGCCCACGCGGGTCTCGCCCAGGTAGTCGGTGGTCACGTCAAAGTCGATGCCGGTGATGGTGACACCCTTCACATTGTGGCCGTTGTCACTTCTCCAGAAGTAACCCACCAGACCGCCGACAAAGGCCTCGTGAGCGTCGACTTTGATCTTGAGTCCATCAATGGTGCCGTTCTCAAGGGTGATGTAGCCGTAGTAGGTATAGGGGGCATAACCACCTGCAAAAACGGTATATGCGTCCGCAGTGATGGAAACGTTATCCACGTCGAAGCCATCAACGAGCATTGTCGCTCTGGTGCCACCGTTGTTGGAGATGTTCTGACCGCAGACATAGCCGTTGATGGCAGCTGCACGGACCTCATTGCCTTCTGCCTTGGCATCGATGGTCAGGTCGGAAACAGTGATGTCCGCCATGTTTGCGGGGTAGCTGTAACCCACAACACCGCCAACCAGAGCAGAACCGGACTTGGCTTTTGCGTTGATTTTGCAGCCATTCACAGTGATGTTCTCAAAGTTGATGGTTGCATCCGTGCGGTATTCGCTGTTGCTGTGGGCAATACCAACAACCGCTGCTGCACGAACCTTCGCACCGACAACATCGATATCGACATTCTCCATGGTCAGGTTCTTGACGGTAGCCTTTTTGATACCACCGAACAGACCAGCAAACTGGTTTGCATCAGGCGTGTTGACATCGATGGTCATGTTGCTGATGGTGTTGTTACCACCATCAAAGGTGCCACAGAAGTAGTTTGTGTCGTTGCCAATGGGGGTCCAGTTGGTGCCAGCCAGGTCGATGTCAACACTCAGCGTGACGGTCTTCCCCTCAAAGGTATTGCCTTCATTGACCAGGGTTGCCAGACCGGCTAGTTTTTCAGCTGTGTTCAGCACGAACTCGGTATCGGTATCCTTGTACCAAGTGGTATCAGACGATCCGTCCCACGTGTCTGCGGTACCTGTCGCCAACGCAGACATTGGCAACAGCGAGAGGACCATGCAGAGGGTGAGCAGCATGGCCAAGATTCTCTTTTTCATGTTTCTTCTCCTTTACAGAAAATTTTTAATAAGGTCTCTTTTTGCTGAGTTGATGCCAAAAAGTGTACCTTTTGAGACCTTATTTTTGTACATCAAATTATATAACATAACACAAAAAATTGCAAGGCTGTCCAGCCGTTCTTACCGAATTCTGCTAAAAGTTATGATTCTCTTTCTTTTCTGGCACAAGGTCTCAAAAGGTACACCTTTTGAGACCTGTTTTTCTTTTCCCCAAAAATACGGGGGCGCTGCACATTGCAGCGCCCCCTGTTTTCACCGTCTCCTCTCCTCCCCCACCGTGTCCCGGAACTCCCGGAGCCGACGGTAGAAGGTGGCCCGCTGGAGGCCGGTCCGCCGGAGAGCCTCGTCAAAGGTGATCCGCTCGGCCTCCCACTCCCGCACCACCCGGACAAACTCCTGAGGGGCGGTCTGGCTGGGACGGCCGAACCGCACCCCACGGGCCTTGGCGGCGGCGATCCCCTGGGCCTGCCGCTCCCGGATGTTCTCCCGCTCACTCTGGGCCACGAAGGAGAGGATCTGAAGCACCAGGTCGGCAATGAAGGTCCCCATAAGGTCCTTGCCGTTCCGGGTGTCCAGCAGGGGCATGTCCAGGACGCAGATGTCCGCCCCGATCTCCTTGGTGAGGACCCGCCACTGGTTCTGGATGTCCTCGTAGTTCCGGCCCAGCCGGTCGATGCTCAGCACGTAGAGCAGGTCCCCCTGCCTCAGCCGCCGGACCAGCCGCTGGTACTGGGGCCGCTGAAAGTCCTTGCCGGACTGCTTATCCATGTACAGGTTCCGGGGCAGGACCCCCGCCTGGGCCATAGCCAGCCGCTGACGGTCCTCGTTCTGGTCTGCGCTTGAGACCCGAATGTATCCATACACATTCCCTGACTGCATAGATATCCTCCTTTTGAAAGAACTGCCTACAGCATAGCAAAGGCCGATGAATACACCGTTACAGCAAACCCGATCCATGGGGAAACCTCTCCCTCTGGGAGTCGCACTGTCCGGGGGACAGTGCGATAAAATCCCGTGACCATTCCACGTGGTGGCAGTGCGAAGCACTGACGGAGAGGGGGGATTTGCTGCGGTCGAATCCAGCTCCCCCAAAGGGGGAGCTTTCGCCTTTTCCGATCAGATAAGGCCCAATCTGCCCAGGATGACCGCCACCTCGCACCGCTTGGCGGGGGCTTCGGGTCCGCCGGAGAGGATGCCCTTCTCCTGGGCCTTTCCCCACCAGCCCTCGGCCTTGCTCCAGTCCGCCTCGGGCAGGGTCCGGGCGTGGCGCAGGGCCTTCTCCAGGAGCTGGTAGGCCTCCCGGTCGGTGAGGTTCTTCACGATCTCATGTCCTTCCATGTTGTCCTCCTTTCCCTGGGGCTTCTCAATGACCCAGTAGTATTTCACCTGCTGCCGGAAGAGGTTCCAGTCCCCCCGGGTCCGGGCGGATCGGGTGGAGGCCGGGTCGTTGATATAGACCACATCCCCCTCCGCCCTCCACACCAGCACGTAGTGGCCCGAGCTGGTCCACAGTCCCCTGCCCATGCAGGCGATCACCAGATCCCCCCGGTCCAGAGCGTCCCGGACCTGGGCGTGGTAGGCGCTCTTACTGTTGCCGTAGAGGCTGGTCCAGTTCAGCCGGGTGACCCGGAGGCCGTACCGGGCCCCTGCCGGTTCAAAGTAGCCATAGTATGTCCCGCTGTGGGGGGCTTTGTACCCGTGGGCCAGGGCCCAGGCGCACTCGGTCTTGGGGGTCACGGCCTTGTCCGCCCAGGTGGCCAGGACCATGGCCATGGCTGTGGGGCCGCAGCCCGAGGCGGCGATGGTGGTCTTCTCCCCCGGGGCGGAGTAGTCCAGGCTCCCCCACCGGGGGTCGGTCTGGAGATAGGATACCGGCTGGCTCATTCCGTCTCCTCCTCCCAGTTGTCCCGCTTGGTGAAGAAGTAGGTGATGACCGCGCCGTAGGCCGTGCAGAAGATGTTCTGGGCCTCGGCGTTTACCCCGCCGGGCCAGAACAGCAGGGCGATGAGGGCCCCGGTCATGGCCAGGGTGACGATGCTCTTCACGTCGATCAGGTTCAAAAGCTGCTTCATAGGGTTTTCCTCCTTCAAAAAAGTAGTCTCTACTAACAGGGGAAAAACCCGGGTTTCGTGTACGCAAACGTACACGTTTCAAAAAAATTTTTGACGACAGAGTCCCGCTGTCCTATTTTCAGGATTCCCACGGCTTTTCCTTGACGCAACCGACAAAACCGTGTAAACTGTAGGAAAACAAGTAACTTTTTGTGGCAGTTTTTGTCAATTTTGAAAGGGGGCGCTCCCATGGAGCCCAAGGTCATCAGCACCCGACGGGGCCTCGCCATTGAGATCTTACTTTTCCTCGCCTATTCCTTCTTCAGCGCCTCCTGGATGGTTGGTTCCATCATCACCCCGGACATGGTGGCCGAGTTCGGGGGGACGGACATCCCCTCCTCGGTGAACAACGCCATCTCCCTGGCCAAGATTCTGGGCAACTTCGTGGCCGCCTGGATCCTGGTGAAGCTGGGGCCCAAAAAGACCGTGGCCTTCTCCTGCCTGCTCATCTGCGCCGTGGTGGCGGGTGCCTACTCCACCGGGCTGTACTTCTTCGTCCTCACCCGGTTCCTGCTGGGCTTCGGCGGCGCGGTCCTGATGATCTGCATGACCCCCTACGTAGTCTACTGCTTCGAGGCCAAGCACCACTCCCTCTTCATCGGCCTGAACAACGCCGGCCCCAACACCGGCAACCTCATTGGCCTGCTGACCATCAACCCCGTCCGAGCCTGGCTGGGGGACTGGCGGGCCGTGGTCCTCTTCTACGGTGTGTTCAGCGTGGTCTTCCTGGTGGGCTGGTTCATCGTGGGCAAGGACTACCCCATCGCCCCCCAGGAGCCCAAGAAGGAG
>JAFXCU010000012.1 GCA_017521345.1 Ruminiclostridium sp.
CCTTTCTCTGGTTGTGCGGATCCTGTTTTCTGTATCGGCAGGCTGGCCATGGCGCGCCACCGGCTGGCGCGCGGGATCGTTGGACAAAACCCTGCGCTGCCGCGTGCCCAGCTGGTGGGCACGCACTTGCACATCTGAGACTATGGGCCGCAGGCCAGGCAATTCAAGTGGCATACTTGAAAAGGCTGTACTAGCTTCAACCGGGTCCAGGGCGGAGCCCTGGTGCTCTTTCTCCCGGCTTTCTCCAGAGAAAGCCGGGCCCCGCCGGAGGCGCTGGACAACGTGGCAGGGCAAGAAAAACGCAAGCCCCGGAGGATCCTCCGGGGCTATTGCTGTCAGTATTTCTTTACGTCCTTCAAAAACTGCTCCCAGGCGTCGGGATGGTCCACGAAGTAGAGGGGGCAGGGCTTGCCCGTTACGTCGTAGTGGCGGATGACATCCTTCCGGCTGATGCCGCAGTTGTCGCACAGCCAGGCGGTGAGCTTCACCAGGGAATCATAGGTGGCCTGGTTGAATTTGCCCGTCTCATCCGGGTGGCAGACCTCGATGGAGATGGTGTCGTTGTTCCGGTCGTTGGTGGCGTAGGAGACCTCGTCCAGGGGGATGCACTGAATGACCTCCCCCTCCAGGCCCACCACGAAGTGGGCGCTCACCTGGGTTTCCGGCTGGTCAAAGTAGTCGTGGTTGTTCTGGGCGGTGGAGCCGGGGTTGGCCACATAGTGGACGGCGATGTCCTTCACCCCGTCCAGCTTGGTGCCCGGGCGGCCCCCGGCGTCCTCGCGGAGGATCTGCTTGTCCACCCACATGGGGACGTGGAGGCGGCCCAGCTTACCCACCTGGCCGAAGTTGGTCAGGTTCATGACGATGCCCAGCAGGACCACCAGCACCAGGCCTAGGATGATGGGTTGGTAGGGGATGGACTTTTTCTTCTTCCGGCGGCGCTGGGGAGGACGGCTGCCCGTCCGGGTGGTCTGTCCCTTGGCGGGGCTGGCCTTGGGGGCCTGGCGCTTCCCGGCAGGGCGGGGCTGCCTGGGGCGTTGTTGGGTCTCAGGGGGCATGGGGATCTCTCCTTCTCTTTATTCCACCGGGCGGGTGGCTTCCTTCAGCCAGGCGGCCTCTTCTTCGGGCAGGTGGGGGGCAATGGCGGCATAGACCTGGGCGTGGTAGCTGTTGAGCAGGGCCTTTTCCGTGTCGGTCATGAAGCCGGGGGCGATGGCGTCCAGGTCGAAGGGGGTGAGGGTCAGGGTGACAAAGCCCAGGAAGTCCCCGTAGGGGTTCTCGTCCATCTTCCGGCAGACCATCAGGTTCTCCAGGCGGATGCCGTACTCCCCGTCCAGGTAGAAGCCGGGCTCGTTGGAGGTGATCATGCCGGGGACCAGAGGGGCTTCGGGACCGTTGGGCCGCCAGCGGATGTTCTGGGGACCCTCGTGGACGCTAAGGAGGTAGCCCACCCCGTGGCCGGTGCCGTGGTTGTAGTCCAGGCCCATGTCCCACAGGGGCTGGCGGGCGAGGATGTCCAGGTTGGCGCCGGTGCAGCCGGACTTGAATCGAGCGGCCCCCAGGTGCAGGTTGCCCCGGAGGACGGCGGTGTAGGTGGCCTTCTGGCCGGGGGTCAGGGGACCCAGGGCGTAGGTTCGGGTCACGTCGGTGGTGCCGGTGAGGTAGTGGCCGCCGGTGTCGGCCAGGAGGAAGCCCTTGGCCTGGATGGCGGCATCGCTTTCGGGGGTGGCGGAGTAGTGGACGATGGCCCCGTGGGGGCCGTAGGCCAGGATGGGGTCAAAGCTGGGCTGGAGGTAGCCGGGCTGTTCCTTCCGGAGCTCCTCCAGCGTTTGGGCGGCGGAGATCTCGGTGATGGGGATCTGGCCTGCGTTCTTCTTCAGCCAGTACATGAACCGGGTCAGGGCGATGCCGTCGTACAGGTGGGCCTTTGCCATGTTGCCCACCTCCACATCATTCTTGGCGGCCTTCATGGCCACGGTGGGGTTGGGCTTGTCCACCAGCTTCGCCCCGGTGGGGATGCTGGTGAGGAGCTTGGTGTTGATGCTCCGGGTGCTCAGCAGAACGGTGCGGTCGGAGGTCAGGCTGTTGGCGTAGAGGTAGACGGCGTCGTAGGGCCGCAGCTGGACCCCGTCGGCCTCCAGCTCTGCCAGGACCTCGGGGAAGAAGGCGGCTCCGTTGGCGAAGAGATAGCAGCTGTCCATGGTCAGGGCCAGGTAGGACAGGACCACGGGGTTGCAGTCCACGTCCCCGCCCCGGATGTTCAGCAGCCAGGCGATGTCCTCCAGGGTGGTGAGCAGGTGGGTGTCTGCCCCCAGGCTGGCCATGGCGGCCCGGACCCGGCCCAGTTTGCTGGCCCGGGTCTCTCCGGCGTAGTCCAGGCCCAGGGACCAGACGGGCTGGGCAGACAGGGGAGGCCGGTCGGGCCAGATCTCATTCACCAGGTCCAGCTGGGGATTGATGGAGGCCCCCAGGTTCTTGGTGATCTGGTAGTACTTCCGGCCGGTGCGGGCGTCCACACAGCGGCCGTCAAAGCCCAGGACCTGGTCGTGCTGGAGGGAGCTCTTCAAAAACTCCTCCAGGGTGGGGACCCCGGGCTGGCCCATCTTCATCAGGCGGATGCCGGAATCCTTCAGCTGGTCCTCGGCCTGGAGGAAGTAGCGGCCGTCGGTCCACAGACCGGCCCACTGGGGGTAGACCAGCAGGACGCCGGCGGAGCCGGTGAAGCCGGAGACGTACTCCCGGCACTGGAAGTGGTCCCCCACGTACTCGCTGCCGTGGAAGTCGTCGGTGGGGATCAGGTAGGCGTCGATCTTGTGTTCGGCCATCACGTCCCGGAGGGCCTGGAGCTGTTTTCTCATGGGGATTCTCCTTTTTATGATAACAGATGGAAATGAAAGATATATTCAGAAAATCTTATGTTTTTCTTAAGCGGATAGGCTCCCTTGTGTAAAGGGAGCTGTCACCGAAGGTGACTGAGGGATTGTGCAGTAGTGCGTTTTGTTCCTGCAGAAAGGCCATGCGGATTCGCAGGTCCTTCCAGGACAATCCCTCCGTCTCGCCTTGCGGCGAGCCACCTCCCTTTGCACAAGGGAGGCTTTTTATGCGATCAGCCCCAGTACCCGGCCCAGGAAGATCCAGAAGGTCAGGGTGAAGGCCGAGCACACGGTGGTCATCACGATGACGCTGGCGGTGAGGGTGCCCTCGTGGCCCAGGTTTTTGGCCATGATGTAGCAGGTGGGGGTGGAGGTGGAGCCCAGCATGATCAGCAGGGCCACCAGCTTGGAGTCGGTGAAGCCGCACCATACCGCCAGGGGCAGGAAGAGGGCGGGCAGGACCATCAGCTTGATGAAGGAAGCCGCCGCCGAGAGCTTGATCTGCCCCAGGGCCTTTTTCCCCTGGAAGGCGGCCCCCAGGGACAGCAGGGCCAACGGGGTGGCGATACGGGCCAACAGGTCCATGGTGGAGGCCAGGATGGGCGGGAAGGAATCTACTCCCAGCAGGGAGGGGATGGTACCCAACAGGATGCCCAGGATGATGGGGTTGGTGAGGATGCCCTTGACGGCGTGCTTCAGCCGGTGGGCCAGGCTGCCCGAGGCCTTGGGACCCTCCAGGGTCAGGACCAGCACGGCGTAGATGTTGAAGAGGGGGACGGACCCGATGATCATCAGGGGGGCCATGCCGGTGTCCCCGTAGATCCCCATGATGATGGCGCAGCCCAGGATGGCGGCGCTGGACCGGTAGGACACCTGGACGAACTCACCCACCAGGCTCTTGTCCCGGAGGAAGTGTCGGGTCAGGCCCCAGATGGCGAAAAAGACCACTGTGGTCACCCCGGCACAGAAGAGAACATAGGGCAGGTCGAAGGTCTCCCGCAGGTGGGTGGCGGCCATATCCCGGAAGAGCATCACAGGGAGGGCCACGGTGAAGACGAACTTGTCGCTGACCTTGCAGAAGTGTTCATCCAGCAGACCAAGCCGCCGGAACCCGTAGCCCAGGACCATCAGCAGAAAAACAGGGGCTGTGGCCTGGATGCTGAAGAGAAAGCTGTCCACAGAAAGCCCCCTTTCGCTGAAATACAATCATAATATATCAGTATACCACGTTTTGGGTCGGATGGGAAGAAGGGAGTGAACGGGGACAGAGGACACAATGTATAGACAGTTGAAAAATTAGGCTTGCAGTGTCAGAAAAATATGATACAATACTTTATTGTGCTGAAAATTTTCGGACAGGAGGACACAGGTATGATCGAAAACGTGACCATCGTAGGGGCCGGCGCCATGGGGACCATGGTGGGCGACGCCTTTGTGAAGCTGCTGGGGCCTGAGAAGGTCCGTTTTCTGGCCGATGGGGACCGTCTGGCCCGGTATCAGGCTGAGGGGATCTATTATAATGATGCCCCCTGTGACTTCCGGTTCACCGACGGCAGCGAGGGGGAGATCGCCGACCTGCTGATCTTCGCCGTGAAGGACCCCGCGCTGGCCGACGCCATGAACCTGGCCCAGTCCTCAGTGGGACGGGACACCATCATCCTCTCCCTCCTCAATGGCACCACCAGCGAGGAGACCCTGGGTCTGCGCTTCGGCATGGACAAGGTCCTCTACACCGTCACCCGGGGCATGGACCCCGTCCGGGTGGACAACACCATCGTCCGCCGGGGTGAAGGAGGCAGCATCTTCGTGGGCATCCCCCAGGAGGACTACTTCGACCAGGGAGAAAAGCTGGACACCGTGGTGGACTTTCTGGCCCAGGCTGGCCTTCCTGTGGTGAAGGAGCCCGACATCCTCCACATCATGTGGAGCAAGTTCATGCTCAACGTGGGGGTCAACCAGGTCTGTATGCTCTGTGAGCTGGACTATGCCGGGGTCCAGCAGCCCGGACCTGCCCGGGACATGATGATCGCCGCCATGAACGAGGTGCGCAAGATCAGCGCCTGCCAGGGGGTCCTGCTCACCCAGAAGGACCTCCAGGAGAGCCTGGCGGTCATTGATTCCCTGGCTCCCGACTCCAAGCCCTCCATGCGCCAGGACGGCCTGGCCCATCGGAAGACCGAGGTTGACATGTTCGCCGGGGCTGTCATGGCCATGGCCGACCGTTTCGGCATGAAAGTCCCGGTAAACCAGGAAATCTATCAAAAAGTCAAGGAAATGGAGAAAACTTGGTAAGTCGAAACCGTCAACCTTGACAAAAAAGTCCGGCGGGATACCTGTCAGGACAACAAAACAGAAAAATGGAAAAAACCGATTGACAGACCACTGGGAAAGTGCTATCTTTTAGGTCAAAGAATCCCCCCACAGTTACAGTATGGAGTGTACGTGTTATGATGAACCTGCATTTTGCTGAACTGAACATGGCGACTGTCAGCATTATTGGGGTACTACTGAGCGCAGTAGTACCGGAATAATGCTAGATGTTATGCCCAGAACAGAGACGCAGAACGCAGAATCCTTATCACGAAGCCCCGCCTGTCAGGGGACCTTTCGAATCAGATTTGCAGCTTTCAAGCTCTTGTGGTTTTAACGTTTAGCACGGAAAAACCATCAGGGCTTTTTTGTTTGCCCCAATCTTTTTTTCAAAAAAAGTTATACTACCAAAAGGAGGAGAAACAGTTATGGAAATGACTGGCGCCAAGATCTTACTGGAATGTCTGCTGGAGCAGGGTGTTGACACCGTGTTCGGTTACCCCGGCGGCACCATTCTGAACGTCTATGACGAACTCTACCACTATCAGGATAAGATCACCCACATCCTGACCGCCCACGAGCAGGGCGCTGCTCACGCCGCTGACGGCTATGCCCGCTCCACCGGCAAGGTGGGCGTGTGCTTTGCCACCTCCGGCCCCGGTGCCTGCAACCTGACCACCGGCATCGCCACCGCTTACATGGATTCTTCCCCCGTGGTCTTCATCTCCTGCAACGTGCCCCAGGCCCTCATCGGCAAGGACGCCTTCCAGGAAGTCGACATCACCGGCATCACCATGCCCATCACCAAGTGCACCTACCTGATCCGCGACGTCAATGACCTGGCCGACTCCGTTCGTGAGGCCTTCGCTCTGGCCCGCTCCGGCCGTCCCGGCCCTGTCATGATCGACATCGTCAAGGATGTTACTGCTGCCAAGGGCGAGTTCGAGTACCTGCCCAAGGAGAAGCACGCCACCTCCGGTCGCCTGGCCTCCCTGATGGAGCGTGCCCGCACCTCCGCCCTGAAGATGCCCGAGCCCGACCAGGGCGACATCAACAAGCTGGTGGACATGATCGCCGAGTCCCAGAAGCCCATGCTCATCTGCGGCGGCGGCGTGGTCCGTGGCCGTGCCCACGAGGAGTTCCGTGAGTTCGCCCGCCGCATCGACGCACCCGTTGCCATCACCCTCATGGGCGGCGGCGGCATCTCCGGCACCGACCCCCTGGCCACCGGCATGATCGGCATGCACGGCTCCAAGGCCTCCAACATGGCCTGCGACGGCTGCGACCTGCTCATCGCAGTGGGCTGCCGTTTCTCTGACCGTGTGGCCCTGAAGCCCGACACCTTTGCCCGCAACGCAAAGATCGTCCACATCGACATCGACCGTGCTGAGATCAACAAGAACGTCCAGACCGACCACCACATCATCGGCGACGCCAAGCAGGTCCTGGAGCTGCTGAACCGCAAGGTCCCCAAGTACGAGCACCCCGAGTGGAAGAAGTACGTCTTCTCCTTCCCCGCCGAGACCCAGTACGACGACAGCCATGTCATGAGCCCCAAGCAGATCCTGTCCACCGTCTCCCGCCTGTGCCCCGAGGACACCATCGTCTCCACCGACGTGGGCCAGCACCAGATGTGGGCCATCCAGCACTTCCACTTTGACTATCCCGGTCAGCTGCTGACCTCCGGCGGCTTCGGCACCATGGGCTTCGGTCTGGGCGCAGCCATCGGCGCAAAGATGGGCAACCCCGACAAGTGCGTCATCCACATCACCGGCGACGGCTCCTTCCGCATGAACTGCAACGAGCTGTCCACCGAGGAGTTCTACAAGCTGCCCATCATCACCTTCGTCATGAACAACCGCCGCCTGGGCATGGTCCGTCAGTGGCAGGAGCTGGTCTATGACAAGCGCTTCTTCCAGACCACCACCGAGCGGGGCCCCAGCTTCTCCAAGCTGGCTGAGGCCAACGGTCTCCAGGGCTTCCGGGTGAGCACCGTGGAGGAGCTGGAGGAAGCCATCCAGGCCGCTCTGGCAGCTGCAGAGAACGGCCAGGGCACCGTCATCGACTGCGACATCTACGAGGGTGAGCTGGTCCGTCCCATGGTCAACGGCGGCAAGCACATCACCGAATTCCTGGTCAACTAAGAAAAGGAGGTCAAGAACATGGATAGCGTGAAACTGCGTACCTTATCTGTCCTGGTGGACAACGAGTCCGGCGTTCTGTCTCAGATCTCCCGACTCTTCTCCCGTAAGGGCTTCAACGTGGAGTCCCTGGCCGTTGGCGTCACCGAAGACCCCGCCGTCTCCCGTATGACCATCGAGGTCATGGCCAACGACAACCACACCAACCTCATCTGCAATCAGCTCAACAAGATGGTTCCCGTCCATTCTGTGAAGCTGCTGGAGCCCAGCCACTCCATCCGTCGTGAGCTGGTCCTCTACAAGGTCCGCGCCAAGAACAGCGAGGACAAGAATCAGATCATCCAGATCGCAAACATTTTCCGTGGTGCGATCATTGACGTTTCCAAGGAGACCCTGACCATCTCCATCATCGGCGAAGAGAAGAAGACCGACGCAGTTCAGGAGCTGCTGGCCGACTTCGGCATCGTCGAGATGGTCCGGACCGGTATGATCGCCCTGGAGCGTGGTAAGTATACTATCGATGAAGATACCAAGGTTAAAGGAGAGTTCAACTATGGCAAAAATGTATTATGAGAAGGACTGTGACCTCAATCAGTTAAATGGCAAGAAGATCGCCATCGTCGGTTACGGCTCCCAGGGCCACGCTCACGCACTGAACCTGCGTGACTCCGGCTGCGACGTCATCATCGGCCTGCGCAAGGGCGGCAAGTCCTGGCCCGTGGCTGAGAAGGACGGCTTCCAGGTCTACACCGTTCCCGAGGCTACCAAGCTGGCTGACATCATCATGATCCTCATCAACGACGAGGCACAGGCTGACATGTACAACCAGGACATCGCTCCTTACCTGACCGCAGGCAAGGCTCTGGCTTTCGCACACGGCTTCAACATCCGCTATCAGCTGATCAAGCCCCCCGCAGACGTGGACGTCTTCATGGCTGCTCCCAAGGGCCCCGGCCACACCGTCCGTTCCCAGTACGTGGCAGGCAAGGGCGTTCCTTCCCTGATCGCTGTGGAGCAGAACGCCACCGGCAAGGCTTATGACATCGGCCTGGCCTATATCGCAGGCATCGGCGGCGCCCGTGCCGGCATCATGGAGACCACCTTCAACGACGAGACCGAGACCGACCTGTTCGGTGAGCAGGCAGTCCTGTGCGGCGGCGTTGTGGAACTGATGAAGCTGGGC
>JAFXCU010000099.1 GCA_017521345.1 Ruminiclostridium sp.
CCAACTTCGTCACCGGCCAGCTCACCGAGGCGGTCATCCTGGGCTCCCTGTGCTTCCTGGGCATGACCCTCCTGCGCATCCCCTATGCCGCTGTGGTCTCCGTCCTCATCGGCTTCTGCGCCCTCATCCCCATCTTCGGCGCCATCATTGGTGCCATCGTGGGTGCCTTCCTCATCCTACTGGTGGCCCCCAGGAAGGCCCTGTGGTTCCTGATTTTCCTCATCATCCTCCAGCAGCTGGAGGGAAACCTCATCTACCCCCGTGTGGTGGGCAAGTCCGTGGGCCTGCCGGGAATCTGGGTCCTGGCCGCCGTCACCGTGGGCGGCAACGCCTTCGGCCTGGTAGGTATGCTTCTCAGCGTCCCCGTGTGCTCGGTCCTCTACACCCTCTTCCGGGAGTTCGTCAACTACCGGCTGGAACAGAAAGGACTCCATACAGAATAAGATGACCCCCGCCCAGTCCCAATGGGACAGGCGGGGGCTGTGTTTATCGGTAATACAGGTTCATATCCAGACCAAAGACTTCGTAGATGCAATGGGCTCCCAAGCGGAACCCCACCCGGAAGGTCTCGTACTCATTCTCCATGTCAAGATTCCATTCGGCCTGCTGATACTGTTCAAACAAGGCTTTCTGCTCCGGAGACAGGGCATCCAGCAGGGCTTTCTCTGTATCCGCCAACTTTTGGCTTAGGGGCTTGAGGGGACTTCCCTCCCACTGGCGGGCCTGAGGATCGATATTGCCGTCAAACAGAGCTTTCAGGAATTCGGGGCGTCTGTACATAGGACAGTCCTCCTTGCAAACCTTTTCTTGCCATGGAGGCCAAAAAAGGGTATACTGATTCTGTATCGTGATTCTTCTGATGCAATCAGTCGGTTCACCATATTTTCAACCATAGACTAACACGTTTATATCTTATTGTCAATATATAATATGCTGATATCGTGATATTTCATCGAGGTGATATTGATGGCCTGGTCGTACAACAGACTCTGGAAACGCCTGATCGACAACAAAATGAAGCGGACCGACCTGCTGGCCCTGGCCCACATCAACTCCAACACTCTGGCAAAGATGGGCAAGGACGAAACGGTCTCCATGGATGCCCTGGGAAAAATCTGTGCCGCCCTCCACTGCCGCATTGAAGACATCCTGGAATACATTCCCGAAGAAACGCCCTAAAAACACCGAGAACCGCCGCAAATATTGCGGCGGTTCTTCTTGTCATTTCCTGCCAAAGGCTGTATAATCTGTCCTACTGCTATGATTTTATGGGAAGGTCGTGTTGTTGTTGAATGCCACTGCCCCAAAGGCCAGCCTCCGCTGGCTGCCCTATGCCTTTATCCTCCTGCAAAGCACCCTCTACGGCTTCGGTGACCCCATCTCCAAGGCCGCCTATGAGACGGTCCCCCTGTACTCCCTCCTGTCCGCCCGATACACCATCGCCTTCCTCTTCCTGGCACTCCTCTTCGGCAAGCGGATCTGGCGGGGTCTGAAGGCCTGCTCGGTGAAGGACTGGCTGCTGCCCAGCCTTTGCATCTCCTGCGCCTACATCGCCACCAACATCGCCATCGTTCTGACCACGGCCACCGCCACCGCCTTCCTGCGGTCCCTGTCCACGGTGATGACCCCCCTGCTGGCCCTGGTGGTCTACCGGAAGAAGTTCAGCCCCAAGCACATCCCCGTCCTCATTTTCGTGGTGGTGGGTCTGTACCTCCTCTGCGGCCGGGGCGGCATGAACGGCTTCAGCCTGGGCGAGGTGGCCGGTCTGGCCTCTGCTCTGCTGATGGCAGGCTCCCTGATCTTTGGCGAGAAGGCCCTGGACAAGGTGGACCCCGTGACCCTCACCACCGTCCAGACCGCCATGTCGGTGATTCTCTGCATCGCAGCCGCCTTCCTGCTGGAAGGGGGCGTCCACCTGGAGACCGCCGGGACCACCGAGTGGATCATCATCGTCTATCTGGCCATCCTGTGCACCGTGGCCGGTTACCTCCTCCAGAACGCCGCCCTCCAGTCCATCTCCTCCCGGATGGTGGCCCTTCTCCAGTGTACCGGCCCTGTGATGACCGCCTTCTTCTCCTTCCTGATCCTGGGGGAACGGCTGAATTTTGCCGGTCTCCTGGGTGCAGGCATCCTGCTGGCCTGCGTGGCAGCGGAGACTCTCATGAAGGATGAGGAGAAAACAGAACCCACGACATAACAAAACGCCTCCCATTCGGGAGGCGATTTTACGTACAATGATCGTGGCAGTTTCCTAAAAGGCTCCCTTGTGTAAAGGGAGCTGGATTTTGCCGAAGGCAAAAGACTGAGGGATTGTAGCGTATCGGCAGGCCACAACCCCTCCGACTTCGGCTCCGCCGAAGCCACCTCCCCTTGCACAGGGGAGGCTTTCAAGTGGGCATCAATAATACACTTCTTCCAAACACAGCCCGCAGGCGGGGAGGGTCTCCCCCGCCCGGGTGCGGTCCTGGCTTTCAATAATACCTGCCATATCCTCCGGGGTCAGTTCCCCCCGGCCCACTGCCAGGAGGGTACCCGCCAGGATGCGCACCATATTATATAGGAAGCCGTCCCCGGTAAAGGACATCCGCAGCTCGGGTCCCAGATCGTCGATCACGATGGAGGACACTGTCCGCACCGTGGACTTCTTGAACTTCTTCAAAGAGCAGAAGGCCCGGTAGTCATGGGTGCCGCAGAGTTCTGCCGCCGCCCGTCTCATGGCGTCCACGTCCAGTTCCCCGGGACAGAAATACAGGTAGTTCCGCTCGAACACATTGGGGGCCTCACTGCGCCAAATGCGATACACATAGGTCTTTCCCGTGCAGGACAGTCGGGCGTGGAACCGGGGTTCCGCCTCCTCCAGGCTGACGGCACCGATGTCCGCCGGAAGGTACTGCCGCAGGCCGGACAGGATCTCCTCCGTGGTCAGGTCCGTCTTTGCCCGGAAGGAAGCCACCTGGCCCCTGGCGTGGGTGCCCGCATCGGTGCGGCCGGAGCCGTTCACCTCCACCGGCTGGTCCAGCAGCCGGGAGAGGAGGGTCTCCAGCTTTCCCTGTATGGTGTTGTCGGTGTTCCCCTGCTTCTGCCAGCCCTTCCAGCGGGTTCCGTCATAGCAGAGGGTCAATCGGTAGTTGGTCATTTCCACGCCCCCACTTTTCTTTTTTCTATTATACGGCATCCCGGAGGGGACCGCAAGCCCCTCGCTATTGCCATTGTGTCAACTTGCGCTATTTATTGACACATTTTATCTCCAAAAAACATAAGAAAAGCCTTGTTTATCAAGGATTTTTTCTTTTTCCGCAAAGTGTTGAAACAACATCTTGCAATCTTCGAGGTTTTGGTGTAAAGTAGTACCATTGTTCATGGGCGTATTGCGCCCTTTTGCCCCCTCTTCCCGGGGGCACCTATTTTCCTACAAAGGAGAGAAAGAGATACCATGAATGAAATCAAACAGCGTGGTCAGTGGGGCAGCACCTTCGGCTTCCTCATGGCCTCCATCGGCTCGGCCATCGGCCTGGGCAACCTGTGGGGCTTCCCCTACAAGATGGGCTCCACCGGCGGTTTCGCCTTCCTGATCGTCTACCTGATCCTGGTGGTCACTGTCGGTATCGCCCTGATGATGGGCGAGTTCGCTCTGGGCCGTAAGACCGGCACCGGTGTCGGCGCTTACGCCAAGCTGGGCGAAAAGTACAAGGTCCTGGGTTGGATGGCAGCCTTCTGCCCCTTCCTGATCCTGTCCTTCTACGCCGTTCTGGCCGGTATGACCCTGCGTTACTGCGTGGGCTTCCTGGTCCAGATCTTCGGTATGGACGGCTTCGCCGGTCAGGGCTCCGGCTTCTTCGGCTTCCTGCTGTATGACACCAAGTCCATGGTCCTGTTCCTGGCTCTGGCTATGATCATCACCATGGCCATCGTCATGGGCGGTGTCCAGGGCGGCATCGAGAAGTTCAGCAAGGTGGCTATGCCTGCACTGGGCGTCATTCTGATCGGCATCATCATCTTCGTTGCCTTCCAGCCCGGCGCCATCGAGGGCTACAAGTTCATGTTCAAGCCCGACTTCTCCCAGTTCTCTGACTTCAACAGCTTCTTCAACGTCCTGAAGGTGGCCTCCGGTCAGATGTTCTTCTCCCTGTCCCTGGCTATGGGCATCAACATCACCTTCGGCTCCTACCTGAGCAAGGAAAAGAGCATCCAGAGAAACGCCGTCATCGTCCCCTTCTCTGACACCCTGTTCGCTCTGTTCGCCGGCATGATGATCATGCCCGCCTGCGCAGCCTTCGGCGTGGACTACGGCGCTGGCCCCGGCCTGCTGTTTGCCTCCATGCAGAACGTCTTCCTGGACGGCATGGGCGGCATGGCCGGCAACGTGGTTGGCTTCCTGTTCTACTTCCTGGTCTTCATCGCAGCCATCACCTCCTCCATTGCTCTGCTGGAGGTTCTGGCCTCCTCCGTGGTGGACAAGCAGATCGCCAAGGGCAAGGACCCCAGCCGCAAGAAGATCTCCCTGATCTTCGCTGTCTGCATCTTCGTGGTGGGCCTGCCCGCTGCCATGGACGCTCTGGGCTCCGGCGGCGCAGCCATCCCCGCTCCCTACGAGCTGCTGGGCCTGACCCCCGACAGCCCCGGCTTCGCTATGTGGAACGACTGCTGGCTGGACCTGTATGACATGATCACTGAGGGCGTGCTGATGCCCCTGGGCGCACTGTTCATGTCCCTGCTGCTGGGCTGGAAGTTCCCCAACCTGGTGAAGGAAGAGTGCGAAGAGGGCGGCCACACCTTCAAGGGTGCCGGCTACTTCAAGTTCGCCTTCCGCTTCCTGATCCCCCTGGTCATGGTCCTGGTGCTCTACACCCAGATCCAGGCCTTCTTCCTCTAAGACAAAAACAAACGTGCTGGTGCTGTCGTACCAGCACGTTTGTTTTTGTGGAGATGCGGCCTTCTGCGCGCGCCCTTTTCGGGCACACCAGCAGGCCGAGAAGAGTTTTCTGGCACGCACATGTCGCGCCAGAAAACGAATCTGGCTTGATTTCGCCGCTGCGGCGGCGAAACTCTGCGAGGCTTTTTACATCTTTCCCTATTGCAAAAACGATCCCTGCCGGACTGAACCGGCAGGGATCGTTTGATAGATTCAGCTTTTCTTCTCCACCATGGACCTTCTCCAAACGCCGGTGCGTTCGTAGATGTAACCCAGGGGAACGGAGGAGGCGGGGGCAATGGCGCAGGCCCAGAAGATACCCACCAGGCCCATGGTGTGGTTCAGGATGAGGGCCAGGACCACACGGACCACGATGGTGTTCAGCAGGCTGGAGAACAGGGCGAACAGGGGGTGACCCGCACCGGTTGGCAGGGCATTGTACACCATGAAGCTGGCGTAGAAGATCTGGCCGATGATCTCGATGCGCAGGTTCTGGATGGCGATCTCCATGGTCTGGGCGTCGGGATTGAAGATGCCCAGGATCTGGGGGGCAAAGATCTCAATGAGCAGGATGATGACCGCTGCCAGCGCCAGGGAGATCCGCATGGCCACGTGGACGGTCTTGCTGGCCCGGTCAAACTTCTGGGCACCGATGCACTGGGCCACCATGGTGGTGGCGGCAGAGTACATGGCCAGGGTAGACATGAGGGCCACGTCCTTGATCTTGGCGCAGATGCCGCTGGCGGCGGAGGCCTCCACCCCGTAGCGGTTGATGAGGAAGGTCATGGCCAGCCAGGAGAAGCCCACCACGGTCATCTGAATGGCCGAGGGGATACCCAGCTTGAGCATCTGGACCAGCTTCTCCTTGTCCATCTTCTCCTGGAAGAACCGGAGGTTCAGGCCAAAGAGTTCCCGGTTCCGAAGGACGTAGCGGAAGCACACCAGGAAGGAGGCAGCCTGGGCCAGGACGGTGGCCAGGGCCGCACCCCGGACCCCCCAGTGGAGGATGCCCATAAAGAGGATATCCAGAACGATGTTGCACCCGGCGGTGACCGCCACGCAGTAGAAGGGCTGCTTGGAATTGCCCACAGACCGGAGCATGGCCGCCAGGGCGTTGTAACCGAAGATGAAAGGCAAGCCCCAGGCGCACACCTTCAGGTAGGCGGTGGCCGCATCCAGAGCAGGGGCCTCCAGGGCCACCAGGATGGGGCGGCTCAGGAAGAACAACGCCGTCATGGTGCAGACACCTGCGGTGATGGCAAAGCGCAGGAGGGTCCGGTTGGTCCGGAACCGGTTGGCATGGTCCTTGCTGCCGAAATACTGGCCCATGAGGATGTTGCCGCCAGTGGTGATGCCCATGATGATCTGGGTGAGGATGACCATCACCTGGCTGGAATTGTTGATGGCCGAAATGCCGTCCTTGCCGATGAACCATCCGGCGATGATCAGGTCGGTGATGGAATAGGCCGACTGAAGCAGGGAGGAGAGCAGCACGGGGGCCGCAAAGATCACAAGTTTTTTCCAAATGACGCCTTCTGTCAAATCTGATTGCCGCATAGCATGTCTCCTCTCCTGTGGTTTCGGGGATACTAATTAGATAGTATAGCACAGTTTTTCCCGTTTTGAAAGAAAAACCATCCGGATTCTTCCCCTTCTCTTTCTTGCCACCGGATATATTCTGTGATATGATGAAATGTCAAATCGCTATGGAAATCAATGGAAAACCCTTGATTATTCTTCATCCCGGCGGGCGTTCCGCCGTTAAGAAAGGATGACCCCCATGAAAATTCTGATCGTCGGCGCCGGCAAGGTGGGCTCCACCCTGGCCGCCTTCCTCTCCCAGGAGGACCACGACATCACCATCATCGACAACAACGACGCCGCCATCCAGCGGGCCAGCGACACCCTGGACGTCATGTGCATCAAGGGCCCCGGCGCTGCCCCCTCTCTCCTCCGTGAGGCCGGGGCGGAAGACGCCGACCTGGTGCTGGCCACCACCAATATGGACGAGGTGAACATGCTCTGCGCCCTCACCGCCAAGCGCCTGGGCACCAAGCACACCATCGCCCGCATCCGTGACGTGGCCTACACCGATGACCTGGCCTCCCTGCGGAAGGACCTGAACATCGACACGGTCATCAACCCCGAATACTCCACCGCCATGGAGATCTCCCGGCTGCTGCGCTTCCCCGCCGCCGCCAACGTGGAGACCTTCTTCCGGGGCAAGGTGGAAATGATCGGCATCAAGCTCAAGCCCACCGACTCCATCGTGGGCCATCCCCTGTCCGACCTTTTGGGCAAGAACAAGTCCAGCCTCATCTCCACTGCCGAGCGTCAGGGCGAGGTCATCATCCCCCACGGCTCCTTCGTCCCCCAGGCCGGGGACAAGCTCTTCGTCACCGGCACCCCCAAGGACCTCTACGCCTACCTGCGCTCCCTGGGCCGTGACCTGCCCAAGGTGGGCTCGGTCTTCATCGTGGGCGGCAGCCGTGTGGCCCACTATCTGGCCAAGATCCTTCTGCCCATGGGCGTCCGGGTGACCCTGGTGGAGAGCAACGAGAAGCACTGCCGCCTCCTGTCCGAGTCCCTCCCCGGGGCCCTCATCCTCCACGGGGACGGCACCGACCAGGAGCTGCTGATCTCCGAGCACTTCACCAACAACGACGCCTTCATCGCCCTCACCGGCCGGGACGAGGACAACCTGATCTCCTCCCTCTACGCCCAGCAGCAGGGCATCCGCAAGGTGGTGGCCAAGTGCAACCATGAAAACTATGCCGACGTGGTCCGCTCCGCCGGTCTGGAGTCCATTGTGGCCCCCAAGCTGGTCACTGTGGAGCGCATCCTCCGTCTGGTTCGCGCCCTCCAGGACAAGAGCGGCAGCGTCATGACCGCCCTGTACCGCATCGCCGACACCGGCGCCGAGGCCGCCGAGTTCATCCTCCGGGACATCACCCCCCACCTGGGTGAGCCCCTGATGAACCTCCCCCTGCGCAAGGGCTTCCTGATCGCCGCCCTCCTCCACGAGGAGAAGGTCATCATCCCCTCCGGCCAGACCGTCCTGTCTGCCGGGGACCGAGTCATCGTCATCTCCCACGGCAAGAGCCTGCTGGCCTTCAAGGACATTTTTGAGGACACAAAGGACAGATAAGCCATGAATTACAAGCTGATGCTGCGCATGATGGGCTACACCCTCCTTGTGGAGACCCTTCTGCTCCTGCTGCCTCTGGCAGTGGCCCTCATTTATAAAGAAGACCCCACCCCCTTCCTGTATACCATCCTGCCTCTGGCTGTGGTGGGCTTCGCCCTCTCCCGGGTCAAGTCCAAGGCGGACTTCTTCTCCCGGGAGGGCTTCGTGGTGGCCGGTCTCATCTGGGTGGTCCTGTCCCTCTTTGGCGCCCTGCCCTTCTGGTTCTCGGGCTGTTTCGACAGCTTTGCAGACTGCCTCTTCGAGATCGTCTCGGGCTTCACCACCTCCGGCGCCACCATCCTGGCGGATATTGAGGTCCTGCCCCGGGGCATCCTCTTCTGGCGATCCTTCGCCTCCTGGGTGGGCGGCATGGGCGTGCTGCTCTTCACCCTGGCCTTTCTGCCCAAGGCGGGCGGCCGCACCCAGATCTTGGTGAAGGCCGAGCTCCCCGGTCCCCTGGTCACCAAGCTGGTGCCCAAGACTGCCCAGTCCGCCAAGATCCTTTATACCATTTACTTCGCCCTGACCTTTGCGGAGATCTTCGCCTTCTGCATGGCCGGTATGCCCTTTTATGACGCTGTGGTTTCCACCTTCGCCTGTGTCTGCACCGGCGGCTTCTGCGTCATGAACGCCAGCTTTGCCGCCTACAACACCGCCTGCCAGGTCATCGCCATCGTGTTCATGATCCTGGGCTCCATCAACTTCACCATGTTCTTCCTGGCCTTCACCGGCCGGGGCAAACAGGTCTGGAAGAGCGATGAGCTCCGGTTCTTCCTGGGGTCTGTGGCTGTGGCCTCCGCCCTGCTGTTCGTCAGCATCCTGCCCCTGTACGACTCGGCAGGCACTGCCCTGAAGGACGCCGTCTTCCAGGCCACCTCCATCATCTCCACCTCGGGCTTCTGCACCACCGACTACAACCTGTGGCCCCCCTTCGCCCAGGTGGTCCTGGTCCTGCTGATGTTCATCGGCGGCTGCTCCGGCAGCACCGCCGGCTCCATCAAGTGCGGCCGCATCCTGCTGGCCTTCCGCAGCTCCGCCCGGAATCTCCTCCGTCTCTCCCACCCCAGAGCGGTGAAGGTGGTCAAGCTGGACGGCAAGGTCATGAGCGAAGAGAGCCTGAACACCATTTACGCCTACTTCATCCTCTTCTTCCTGCTGCTGGGGGGCGGCTGCCTGGTGGTCTCCCTGGACGGGGTCTCCCTGACCACCGCCTTTACCGCCACCCTGGGCTGTCTGACCAACGTGGGCCCCGGTCTGGACGGCGTTGGCCCCGCGGCAAACTTCAGCGGCTTCTCCAGCGGCATCAAGTATCTCCTCTCCCTGATGATGCTCATCGGCCGTCTGGAGATCTTCCCCATCCTTCTCCTCTTCCACCCCGCCACCTGGCGCCGTTCCTGAATTCCCCGCACCTACCCTGAGGTTTTTCCCTATGAACTACAAACTCATGCTGCGCATCCTGGGTCAGACCCTCCTGGTGGAGGCCTTGTGTCTCCTTCTGCCCCTGGCCGTGGCCCTCATCTATGGGGAGGACCCCCTCCCCTTCCTGGACACCATCTTCCTGCTGGCCATCCCCGGCGTACTGTTGTCCCGCTGCAAGGCCAAAGCCGACTTTTACACCCGGGAGGGCTTTGCCGTGGTGGGCCTCATCTGGCTGACCCTGAGCTTCTTCGGGGCCTTCCCCTTCTGGCTCTCGGGCCACTTCGCCAGCTTCACCGACTGCTTCTTCGAGGTGGTCTCGGGCTTTACCACCACCGGCGCCTCCATCCTCACGGACATTGAGGCCCTGCCCAAGGGCATCCTCTTCTGGCGGTCCTTCTCCTCCTGGATCGGAGGCATGGGCGTGCTGATCTTTACCCTGGCCTTCCTGCCCAAGGTGGGCGGGCGGACCCAGGTGCTGGTCCAGGCGGAGGCCCCCGGTCCGGTGTCCTCCAAGCTGGTGCCCAAGACCGCCCAGTCCTCCAAGATCCTCTGGCAGATCTACCTGGCCCTCACCGTCCTGTGTACCCTGTCCCTGCTCCTGGCCCGGCTCCCCCTGTACGACGCCGTGGTCACCGCCCTGGCCACCGTGTGCACCGGCGGCTTCTCCGTGATGAACGCCAGCATCGCCTCCTACGGCAACCCTGCCGCCGAGGTGGTGGTCACCGTTTTCATGTTCCTGAGCTCAGTGAACTTTGCCGCCTACTTCCTCATTCTCACCGGCCGGGCCAGGCAGGCCCTCCGGAGCGACGAGCTCCGGTTCTTCCTGGTGGTGTGCGCCCTGGCGGTGGCCCTGATCTTCGGGAACATCCTGCCCCAGTACGACACCGCAGGCCACGCCCTGCGGGACGCCTTCTTCCAGGTGGGGACCATCGTCTCCACAGCGGGCTTCTCCACGGCGGACTTCAACCTCTGGCCCGTCCTGTCCCAGCTGGTGCTGATCTTCCTCATGTTCCTGGGAGGCTGCGCCGGCAGCACTGCCGGCGGCATCAAGTGCTGCCGTGTCCTGGTGATGGGCCGCTGCGGCAAGCGTTCCCTGGCCCGCTTCTCCCACCCCCGGGCCGTGAAGGTGGTGAAGCTGGACGGCAAACCCGTGGAGGAGGATACCATCCAGACCATTTTCGTGTTCTTCTTCCTGTACTTTGCCATCCTGGCGGCAGCCGTTCTGCTGGTCTGCCTGGACGGCTTCTCCCTGACCACCTCCTTCACTGCCGCCCTGGCCTGCCTGAGCAACATCGGCCCCGGCCTGGACGCCGTGGGCCCCATGGGGAACTTCGCCGCCTTCTCCCCCCTGAGCAAGTGGATCCTCTCCCTGACCATGCTGGTGGGCAGACTGGAGATCTTCCCCATTTTGATCCTGTTTTTCCCCTCTACCTGGAAGAAAACCTGAAAATCCATAAGATTCTCTTATGGACACCCACAGACATTGTGCTCTATTTGTCAGTTTTTTTCGACACCCCTCCCTTGGTTTTGGCTATTTCGTTTAAATCGCCAAAACCAAGGGAGTTTTGCTTGAAAATCCCTTTTCTTATGCTAAAATTGATGTGTTAAACATCTGCATTTGTAATGAAAAAGAGGCAAAGCAGAAATAGAAAAGGAGTGTCGTTCCGTGGAAAAGTATTTATGGATCGGCTTTATCGGTGCTGCTCTGGCACTGATCTTCGCCCTGATCCAGCGCAACAAGGTAATGTCCTACTCTGAGGGCAATGCCACCATGCAGAAGATTGCTGGCTCCATCCGCGAGGGTGCCAACGCATATCTGAAGCACCAGTACACCACCGTCGCCAAGGTCTTTGCAGTGGTCTTCGTGATCCTGCTGGTCATGGCATTCGCCACCGGCGGTGAGATGCTGTCCAAGTTCACCCCCTTCGCCTTCCTGACCGGCGGTATCTTCTCCATGCTGGCTGGTTTCATCGGCATGAAGATCGCCACCAACTCCAACGCCCGTACCGCACAGGCTGCTTCTGAGAGCCTGAACCGCGGCCTGCGCGTTGCATTCTCCTCCGGCGCCGTCATGGGCTTCACCGTCGTTGGCCTGGGCATGCTGGACATCACCATGTGGTTCACCATCCTGCGCTTCGCAGCCGGCATCACCGATCCTGTTGTCCTGGGCAACATCATCGTTATGAACGGCATCGGCGCATCCTTCATGGCACTGTTTGCACGTGTCGGCGGCGGTATCTACACCAAGGCTGCTGACGTGGGCGCCGACCTGGTTGGTAAGGTCGAGGCAGGCATCCCTGAAGATGACCCCCGTAACCCCGCTACCATCGCTGACAACGTTGGCGACAACGTCGGTGACGTTGCTGGTATGGGTGCTGACCTGTACGAGTCCTATGTCGGCTCCATCCTGGCTACCTTCTCCCTGGGTGCCTGCGCTGGCTACGGCTGGCAGGGCATGCTGCTGCCCATGGCTCTGGCTGTGGTCGGCATCATCTGCTCCATCCTGGGTTCCTTCCTGGTCAAGACCAAGGAAGACGCTACCCAGCTGTCTCTGCTGACCTCCCTGCGTACCGGTACCTACTCCGCTGCTATCCTGTCTGCCGTGCTGGCAGCTCCTCTGTCCATGTTCATCATCGGCGAGGGCTGGATTGGCATCTACATCGCCATCCTCTGCGGTCTGGTGGGCGGCTGCCTGATCGGCTACTTCACCGAGTACTTCACCTCTGACAACTACAAGCCCACCAAGAACCTGGCTGCTACCTCCGAGACCGGCGCTGCTACCATCATCATCGGCGGTATCTCCCTGGGCCTGATGTCCACTCTGGCTTCCATCCTGATCGTTGCTGCTGCTATCCTGATCGCTTACTTCGCAGCTGGCGGCTCCGTCTCCATCATGGACGCATCCGGCCACTTCTCTGCTGAGTTCAACAAGGGCCTGTACGGCATCGGCATCGCTGCTGTCGGTATGCTGTCCACCCTGGGCATCACCCTGGCCACCGACGCATACGGCCCCGTTGCTGACAACGCCGGCGGTATCGCTGAGATGTCCGGTCTGCCTGAAGAGGTCCGTGAGCGTACCGACGCTCTGGACTCCCTGGGCAACACCACCGCTGCTACCGGTAAGGGCTTCGCCATCGGCTCTGCATCCCTGACCGCTCTGGCTCTGCTGGTCTCCTACGTCAACATCGTCCAGGACCGCACCACCGAAGTTCTGAACTTCACCCTGACCAGCCCCACCGTTCTGGTTGGCCTGTTCATCGGCGCTATGCTGACCTTCGTCTTCTCCGCTATGACCATGAGCTCCGTCCAGAAGGCTGCTCAGTCCATCGTCGTGGAAGTCCGCCGTCAGTTCCGCGAGATCAAGGGCATCATGGAGTTCGAGGCTGACCCCGACTACGCTTCCTGCGTGGCACTGTGCACCAAGGGCGCTCTGCACGAGATGGTCGCTCCCGCTCTGCTGGCTATCATCGTTCC
>JAFXCU010000013.1 GCA_017521345.1 Ruminiclostridium sp.
ATGACTTCCTTCTTGGGCAGCATGTCGAAGGTGCCGTCCTCCTGCATCTTCTTCAGCTGGTTCAGACGGTCAACACGGCCGCGCATGGTCTTGAAGTTGGTCAGCATGCCGCCCAGCCAACGAGCGTTGACATAGTACATGCCGCAGCGCAGAGCTTCCTCGCGGATAGCGTCCTGAGCCTGCTTCTTGGTGCCGACGAACAGCAGGGACTGGCCGTTCTCGGACAGCTTCTTAACAAAGTTGTAAGCTTCTTCCAGCTTCTTCACGGTCTTCTGCAGGTCAACGATGTAGATACCGTTGCGCTCGGTGTAGATGTAGGTTGCCATCTTGGGGTTCCAGCGGCGGGTCTGGTGACCGAAGTGGACACCTGCTTCGAGAAGCTGCTTCATAGATACGACTGCCATTTGATTATTCCTCCAATTATTTTAGTTATGACCTCTGGGGTTTTCATTCTGACGGCCAACCCAATGGCAGGGCACACGGCCGCTCGTCCAATCCCCATACGGAATCTTCAGTATTTTACCACAACATATACCGGATTGCAAGAACAAATTGTCAAGAAATTGCAGGTTTTCCAAAGAAAAACCACTGCAAATCTTATAATTCTTTCTTGATCTTCTGGATGGCGTTCTTCTCCAGCCGGGAGATCTGGGCCTGGGAGATGCCGATATGGGCCGAGACCTCCATCTGGGTCTTCCCCTCAAAGTAACGCAGGCTCAGGATCTTCTTCTCCCGGTCGGTGAGCCGGTCCATGGCCTCCTTCAGGGCGATCTGCTCCAGCCAGTGCTCGTCGGTGTTCTTGTTGTCCCGGACCTGGTCCATGACACAGATGGCGTCTCCCCCGTCGGCATACACCGGCTCGTAGAGGGACACCGGGTCCACGATGGCGTCCAGGGCGAAGACCACATCCTCCCGTTTGATCTCCAGCATTTTTGCGATCTCCTCCACCGAGGGCTCCCGCTGGTGCTGGGCCATGTAGGCCTCCTTGGCCTGGAGGACCTTGTAGGCCGTGTCCCGCATGGACCGGGACACCCGGACGGCGGAGTTGTCCCGGAGATAGCGGCGGATCTCCCCCACGATCATGGGCACCAGATAGGTGGAGGGAAAGACGTCCAACTCCACATTGAAGTTGTCGATGCCTTTGATGAGTCCCACACAGCCCACCTGGAAGAGGTCGTCGGGGTTTTCTCCCCGGCCGTCAAACTTCTTGATGACGCTGAGGACCAGGCGGAGGTTCCCCTGGATGAGCTTCTGCCGTGCCTCTTCACTGCCGGCCCGGGCCTCTAAGAAGAGGGCCTTGGCCTCCTCCCGGGCGAGGACGGGGAGCTTGGAGGTGTTCACCCCGCTGATTTCTACCTTGCTGAGTCGGGCCATGGTGGGTCCTCCCTTTCGTGATGCTGGTATCAGTATCTCCGAAAGGGATTTTCTTCATGCGGGGGAAATTTTTTATCGTGCGGGGGGATTCGATGGAATGTGCCTCAATAGATTTGTAGGGGCGCATCACGATGCGCCCCTACGAAAGATATGTTTCATTTAATTCTGCAAAGATTCCGCCATCTGGGCGGTCCACTCCTCCAGGGACAACTGATGTTCCCCGGTCTGTTCCAAACTGGCGTGGATCATCTTGTTCCCCATCTGGATCACCAAGGCATGGTTATTCCAGGGGTCAACATACCCAAAGGCATAGTCCATATCCAGATTCGGCAGGGTCAATGTCTCATAGGAGGTATGGAACTGACGGCTCAGGCTTCTGTCCTGCTGGGCATAGTCCTTCCCTATGCCCCGGGCGATCCAGGGTGCTGCCGCCTCGTGGTATTCCAGGCAGAGGGCACCGGTGTACACCGAGCCATCGTCCAGGGTCACATTGGCCTTTTCATACCAGCAGATGGTCACCGGAATCAGCGGCGAGGACCGCTCGGTAACTCCGCTGGAAAAGTGGGCGTAGACCGCCTGGTACTCTCCCTCCGGCGCCAGATCGGCCACCGTGGGGAAGGGCGGGTCTTGGGGGTAATTTGCAATGGTGTATTTGGTCTCCCCCGGCCAGGAGGACTGCCAGCTGTGGTTCAGCCAAATGCCCCAGGCGGCCATCCACACAGAGAATACCAGGACCAGCAGGGTAAGTCCCCGCTTCCCGAAATGCAGGGCTCTCCCCTTCCGCCAGGGCTTGTGATGATCCAATGGCTCCCCCCGTTTCAGCTTTCGCCGGAGCCTTTCCAGGAAGAGGACCCGGATGAAAAACAGCAGGGCTGCCCACAGCGGCAGAAGGTAGATGCCCAACACATACCGCAGGAACCCCTGGGACATCATGTAAAACAGGTCCCCCCGCAGGTAGAGCTGGTAATTCAGAACCAGGGAAAACACCAGGAAGAGAACCGAATTGGCTTCCACGTCCCGCACGGCCTGGATGCTGATGGCCTGGATCTCCGGCTCGCTGTCCACCTCGATGACATGATCTCCCTCAGTCTGATAGACAGAAAAATGTCCGCACTTGCTCACATACTTCCAGCCAAACTGGGCAAAGAGGTCCAGCTCGTCCTCCTGGGGCCCCAGAAGGTGGTCAGGGTCCCCAAAGACCATGCGCTTCCAAAAGGCCTGGGATTTCCGCCGGGAGACCAGGCGGTATTCGATCTCCCGGGGTTCTCCCCGCTGGAAGCGGACGGTTCCCCAGGCGATGCCCTCCTCCTTCAGGAACAAACCCTGACGGGCCATGTCCCCCAGCCAGCTTTCCATCCGCTCTACGTCGTAGAGAGTGCAGGGCGCAAGTCGATAAACGGTTCGGGTTCTTTTTCTCTCAGCCATGCTCGTCCCTCCTCGGTTTCCAGTCGTTTGGCGTCGTGGATGCAGTGCCACAGGCGGGCCTGCTCGATCTGGTAGGCCTCCCGGCCCTTGTCAGTGATGGCGTAGGTCCGCTTGCGGCCCTCTACGCTGACCTCCTGGATGTACCCCTCCTTCTCGAACTTGCCCAGGATGGTGTACAGGGTGGCAGGGCCCATCTGGACCCGGCCGTCGGTCCACTTGTGGGCGAATTCCATCACGTCCATGCCGCACATGGGCCCCAGGCGAAAGGCCATGAGGGTGTAATACATGGACTCGGTCAGGCTCTCCATTGCTTTCTTTGGCATTTTGCTCACCTCCATATCGTTTCACGATATCATATAACGATATTATAAAGGATGCGTCTCCTACTGTCAATCATAACCACTAGTAAACTAGTGGTTTGCTCAGACCCTAGAAGGGTCAACTCATGCTGACCCCTCTAAGGGGTCCGAGGGTTTGCCA
>JAFXCU010000100.1 GCA_017521345.1 Ruminiclostridium sp.
GGCCCATCATGGGGGCCGTTGCCGCCGACCTGGCGGACTGGGTGATCCTCACCTCGGATAATCCCAGGACGGAGGACCCTGAGACCATCCTGGACCAGATTGAACGGGGCTTTCCCAAGGACGTTTCCCGCTGTATCCGAGTTGCCGACCGCCGGCAGGCCATCCGCACAGCTCTGGCCATGGGCCGGGCGGGAGACGTGATCCTCCTGGCGGGAAAGGGCCACGAGACCTATCAGGACCTGGGTGGGACCCGACGGCATTTTGACGAGCGGGAAGAAATAGCTTCCTTTTTTGAAGAGAGTATAGTATAATAATCAGTTGGCGGCGAATCCCATGCTGCCCATACGAAAGAGAAAGAAAATTCCGGAGGTGCATCCCCATGGATCCCATCATCATCAAGCTCCTGGCGGCTGTCGTCCTGGGCTTCGTCCTTACTGCGGCCCTGGGCAAGGTGGTCATTCCCGCTCTGCGGCGGATGAAGGCCGGCCAGTCCATCAAGGAAGACGGCCCCACCTGGCACATGTCCAAGCAGGGCACCCCCACCATGGGCGGCGTCATGTTCATCATTGCCGTCATTGTGACCGTGCTGGTCCTGAACGCATCCGCCATTCTGGCAGGGGATCTCACCTCTGTGTTCGTCCTCCTCTTCTCCCTGGTCTTCGGTGCCATCGGTATGGTGGACGACTACGCCAAGATCAAGAAGAAGGAGAACACCGGCCTCACTGCCCGCCAGAAGTTCCTGCTTCAGCTGGCCGCCGCTGTGCTGTTTACCGTGCTGCTGCGGAACTTCGGCATCCTGTCTCCCAACCTGTACATCCCCTTCCTTGGTGTGGAGTGGAAGCTCCCCTGGGTGGTGTACATGATCTTCGCCGCCTTTGTCATCACCGGCTGCGTCAACTCCGTGAACATCACCGACGGCGTGGACGGCCTGGCCTCCAGCGTCACCCTGGTGGTCTCCGTCTTCTTTGCCGCCGCCTTCACCTATGCACACCTGTGCTGGAACACCACCGGCTCTGCCGGCATGGCGGTTTTTGCCGCCGCTCTGGTGGGCGGCCTGGTGGGCTTCCTGGTGTATAACTTCCACCCTGCCAAGGTCTTCATGGGCGACACCGGCTCCCTCTTCCTGGGCGGTGCCGTCTGCGGCATGGCCTTCGCCCTGGATATGCCCCTGATCCTCATTCTGGTGGGCATCATCTACATCGCCGAGACCCTGTCCGACATCATCCAGGTGGTCTACTTCAAGGCCACCCACGGCAAGCGGATCTTCCGCATGGCTCCCCTCCATCACCACCTGGAGATGGGCGGCTGGAGCGAGAAAAAACTCTGCTATGTCTTCGCCGGCATTACGCTGGTGTGCTGTATCCTGGCCTTTGTGGGGGTCATGGGGCGGTTCCCCGCTCTGTGAGCCCCTGGCCCATGACATTCATTCAGGAGGGAACCATTCGTGGCTAGAGCATTCAAGAAACCCCTGAAAAGCCCCATAAAGCCCAAAGAGAAGAAGCCCGGTCAGACCATCCAGGGCGAAGTGGATATGCCCTTCATGCTGCTGACCGTCCTGCTGGTTGTGGTGGGTCTGGTGATGCTCCTGTCCGCCTCCTACCCCTCGGCCATCTATGACCTGAAGGGCAACACCCAGGGGGACTCTCTGTACTACTTTAAGCGCCAGGCCATCTTTGCCTGCCTGGGCTTTGCGGTCATGTACATCGTTTCCAAGCTGAACTATCGCGGCCTCCAGGGCCTGGCTCTGCCCGTCCTGCTGGTGGCCTTTATCCTGATGCTGGCCGTCCACGTGCCCGGTCTGGGCAAGACCGTCGGCGGCGCCACCCGCTGGCTGACCATCCCCGTTCAGTGGCAGCCCTCTGAGCTGGGTAAGATGGGCCTGATCCTGTACTTTGCCGCCCGTCTGGCCAAGCGTGACCAGCGTATCCCCCGGCGGTTCAATCCCCGGACCACCCTGGGCCGCTTCGGAAACTGGCTGGAGCGCATCGGCTTCTTCGAGCTGGTGCCCTACGGCATCGTTCTGGTGGTCATGATCGTTATCCTGTACCTCCAGCCCCACATGTCCGCCTCTATCCAGATGGTGGTCATCGCCGCCGCCATCCTCTTTGCCGGCGGTATCTCCGTGGGCTGGTTCCTGGCCGGCGGCATCACCGTGGCCAGCCTTCTGGTCATCATCATCGCCACCACCGACTACATGACCTCCCGTGTGCAGATGTGGATGGACCCCTGGTCCGATCCCCTGGGCAAGGGCATGCAGGCCATCCAGTCCCTGATGGCCATCGGCTCCGGCGGCGTCTTCGGCGAGGGCCTGGGCAATAGCCGCCAGAAGTTCCTGTATCTGCCGGAAGCTCAGAATGACTTCATCTTTGCCGTGGTCTGCGAGGAGTTGGGTCTCATCGGTGCCTCCCTGGTGCTGGTCCTCTTTGCTCTGCTCATTATCCGGGGCTACTGGCTGGCCCTCCATGCCAGAGACAAGTTCGGCTCTCTGGTGATCGTGGGCGTCGTGACCCTGTTTGCCTTCCAGGTGTTTGCCAACGTGGCCGTGGTGACCAACCTCTTCCCCGTCACCGGTATCTCCCTGCCCTTCTTCAGCTACGGCGGCACCGCCCTGGTCATCCAGCTGGCGGAGATGGGATTGATACTCAGTATCTCGCGGCAAAACCCAATCACATGATTTGACTTTCTTTTGTGTCTGCGGACACAAAACTCTGCGAGGCGTTTGGGCCTCACCGATAAGGAGAGAGAATATGAACGTGTTATTTACCTGCGGCGGCACGGCCGGTCATATCAACCCCGCCGTGGCCCTGGCCCGTATGTTCAGGGAGCGCAACGAAGACTGCAAGGTCCTCTTCGTGGGGGCCAAGGGGGGCATGGAGGAACGTCTGGTCCCCAAGGAGGGCTTCGACCTGGAGACCGTCACCATCAGCAACTTCCGCCGGAGCCTCAGCCCTTCCAGCATCAAGCATAACCTGGGCACTGTGAAGAACCTGTCTGTCTCCAAGAAGGAAGCCGGGAAGATCCTGGACTGGTTCAAGCCCGACCTGGTGGTGGGCACCGGCGGCTACGCCTCCTTCCCGGTGGTGAACGCCGCTGCCAAGCGGGGCATCCCCACCGCCGTCCACGAGTCCAACGCCGTTCCCGGCCTTACCACCCAGCGGCTGTCCAAGGTGGCAGATCGTGTCATGGTGGGCTATGAGGAATCCCGGGAGCACTATGCCAACAAGGACAAGGTGGTCCTCACCGGCACCCCTGTCCGGGGCGGTTTTTTCAAGTATACCAAGGCCCAGGCCCGTGAGGTTCTGGGCATCACCGATGACCGTCCCCTGGTGCTGTCCTACTGGGGCAGTCTGGGTGCTGAGGTCATGAACAACTATATGGTGGACTTCATCCGGCAGGCATCGCAGGATGGGGCTCCCTTCCACCACATCCACGGTGCCGGCCGGAACTTCGAGTCCATGACCCAGGCTCTGGCCGATGTGGAACTCCCCTCTGAGATCCAGGTCCGGGAGTACATCTACGACATGCCCACCGTTATGGCGGCGGCCGACCTGGTCCTGTGCCGGGGCGGTGCATCCACCCTGTCTGAACTCACCGCCATCGGCAAGCCTGCCGTCATCGTACCTTCTCCCTATGTGACCAACAATCACCAGGAGAAGAATGCCAACGTCCTGGGCAGCCAGGGCGGCGCTGTGGTCCTGCTGGAGCCCGTCTGCTCCGGCGAGGTCCTGTACAAGACCACGGCCGATCTGCTGGCAGACCCCGTCAAGCTGGAAGCCATGGCCCAGGCCATGACCGGTCTGGGGGTTCCTGAGGCAGCGGAAAAGATCTACGAGACCCTCCTGGGCCTCATGCTGGACGATTAACACCAAATCTTCTCTCCCTGCATAGGATGGGGCAAACAGCCTGAACGGGGGAGAGAAGATGGAGTATTTCGCAGTCACCGGCGGCCGCCCCCTGGAGGGGTCCGCCGTTATCCACGGGGCCAAGAACAGCGCCCTGCCCATCCTGGCGGCCACTCTGCTGGCCAGAGGGGAGAGCGTGATCCATAACTGCCCGGACCTGGCCGACGTGACCGCCGCCCTGGACATCCTGACATGTCTGGGCTGCTGGGTCCGCCGGGAGGGGGATGCTGTCCTGGTGGATACCTCCTGTGCCGGGGGACACCGGGTCCCCCACAGTCTTATGGGGAGGATGCGGGCGTCCGTCCTGTTCCTGGGGGCATTGCTGGCCCGGGAAGGCCAGGCGGAGGCCGGTTGGCCCGGAGGCTGCTCCCTGGGAGCACGGCCCATTGACCTGCACCTGTCGGCGTTTCGGGCCCTGGGTGCCCAGGTCCAGGACAGCCATGAGACCATTTTCTGCCGGGGGAGGACCCTGCAAGGGACCCGGCTGACCCTGCCCATCCCCAGTGTGGGGGCCACGGAGAACGCCATGCTGGCGGCCTGCGGGGCAGAGGGGGTCACCATCCTCCAGAATCCCGCCCGGGAGCCGGAGATCGCCGATCTCCAGGGGTTCCTCCAGGCCATGGGGGCCGATGTGGAGGGGGCGGGGACAGAACGCATCATCATCCGGGGCGGCAGACCCCTCAGACCCGCTGTCTACCGGGTCATGGCCGACCGGATCGTCACCGCTACATACCTGTGCTCGGTGGCCTCTGCCGGAGGCCGGGGGGAGTTCACCGGGACTGACGGCAGCCATCTGCTGCCCGTCCTGGATGCCCTCACCGCCGCCGGTTGCACCATCCGCCGGGAGCCTGACCGGGTGACTATCCGTCGGGACAGTCCCCTGGGCGGGGTGTCTATCACCACGGGCCCTTATCCCGGCTTTCCCACTGACGCACAGCCCCTGCTGGCGGCCGCGTTGGCGGGAGGAGTGGGGGAGAGCACCATCACTGAGACCATCTTCGACCGGCGCTTCCGCTATCTCCAGGGACTGGAGGCCATGGGAGCCAGCATCCGACTGGAGGGGAACACAGCCCGGATTACGGGCCGACCTCTTCGCGGGGGGCAGACCCATGCCGCCGACCTGCGGGGCGGAGCCGCTCTGGTCATTGCCGCCCTGGGGGCGGAAGGGGAGAGCCGGATCACCGGTCTGTCCCATATCGACCGAGGCTATCAAGGGCTGGAGGACACCCTGCAGAAGCTGGGGGCATCCATCCGGCGCACCAAAGACAAAGGAACCTGACCTATGGCCAAGAAACAGAAAGAACCCAAGCAGCCCAAACAACCGAAACAGCCCAAAGGCAAGGCGGGCATTCTGTACGCCGTCGTGATGACCCTGCTCATGGCGGCCTCTGTGGTGCTGGCCTGCACCGTTTTCTTCCGGGTGGAGTCCGTCCAGGTGGTGGGCGTGGAGCGCTACACCGTGGAGGAGATCCAGGCGGTGGCCTCTGTGGAGAAGGGGTCCAACCTGATCCTCACCCCGGGTGAGCAGGTGGCCGGCCGGCTGTATAAAAACCTGCCTTACGTGGACCACGTAGAGGTCCAGAAGCGGTTCCCCACCACCCTGCGGCTGGTGGTCACCGAGGCCGTCCCTGCGGCGGTGGTCCCGGCCTCTGCCACGGTGGAAATGACCGGCGAGGACGGAAAGATCATCCCCACGGTGGCCGTCACCGGTGAGATGTGGATCATCGACCCCAAGGGCCGACTCCTGGAGCCTGCCGACGAGGCCGCTCAGAACCAGTATATTACCGTCACTGGCGTGGCCGCCTTCGAGCCCGTCCAGGGTGAGATCATCGACGTGGAAAACCCCAACCAGAAGGCCAGCCTGTTAGGACTCCTCCAGGCTCTGGAGAGCGAGGGAATGCTGGCCAACGTCACCGACATTGACGCATCCCTTACCACGGAGATCTCCATGGTCTACGACGGCCGCATCACCGCAAAGCTCCTGAGCAACACGGATTTTGTCCGCAAGCTGCGGATCTTTGAGGAAGTGGTGGCCCTCACCGGAGAGCATGAGCACCGCACGGTGAACCTGAAGGGGGACACGGTATACGATTCCCCCAGCTTCTGACAAAGTTCTCCGAAATGGGCCGGATAAGATGAATTTTTTTCAAAAAGTTGGAGATTAATTCAAACTTTTCTATTGACCTGTTGGGAAAACGGCGATACAATAAAGTATCATCTATCATTATGTAATTCATTCGATATTCAGATAAACATACTTAGGAGGATCAAGCATGGCTTTTGGATTAGATACCGGGGCAGATTCTGTCGTTAGCATTAAGGTGATCGGCGTGGGCGGCGCCGGCAGCAATGTCGTCAACCGCATGGTGGAGTCCGGCGTCAAGGGCGTGGATTTCATCGCAGTCAACACCGATAAGCAGGCACTGGCAGTCTCCAGCGCCAACCAGAAAATTCAGATCGGCGAGAAGCTGACCGAGGGTCAGGGCGCCGGTTCTAACCCTGAGGTGGGCCGTCAGTCCGCCGAGGAAAGCCGTTCCCAGATCTCCAAGGTCCTGGAAGGCACTGACATGGTCTTCATTACCGCTGGTATGGGCGGCGGCACCGGCACCGGCGCAGCTCCCATCCTGGCTGACCTGGCCAAGGAAATGGACATCCTGACCGTCGGCGTTGTCACCAAGCCCTTCTCCTTCGAAGGCCGCCGCCGTATGCAGCAGGCCGAGCTGGGCATTGAGAACCTGCGCACCAAGGTGGACTCTCTGGTCATCATCCCCAACGACCGCCTGAAGTATGCCACCGAGCAGAAGATCACCCTGTCCAACGCATTCGAAGTGGCAGATGACGTGCTGCAGCAGGCAGTTCAGTCCATCTCCGACCTGATCAAGAACACCGGCTTCATCAACCTGGACTTCGCTGACGTCTCCGCTGTCATGAAGGACGCGGGTATGGCACACATGGGTGTTGGCCGTGCAACCGGCAAGTCCAAGGCAGAGGACGCAGCACGCCGTGCTGTTTCCAGCCCCCTGCTGGAGACCTCTATCAACGGTGCCCGCGGCGTTCTGGTGAACGTCACCGGTTCCACCGACGTGGGCCTGGAGGAAGTCGAGATCGCAGCAAACCTGGTCCAGGAGGCTGCCGATCCCAACGCTCTGATCATCTTCGGTGCAACCTTCGACGAGACCCTGGAGGACGAGATCGTTGTCACCGTCATTGCCACCGGCTTTGACGAGAAGATCATGAATGCCAAGATGGGCGGCGCACCTGAGAAGCCCAGCAAGAGCGCTGGCCGCTCCTCTGCACCCGCTTCCGAGCCCGCTGCTTCCGACGATGACCCCTACAAGGAGATCTTCAAGATCTTCAACCGCGACCGCTAAATACGTATGACAAAGTCCCCGCTGCGTAGCAGCGGGGACTTTTTTGCGTTTCGGGAGACTGCCACGCTGTCCAGCGCCTCCGGCGGGGCCCAGCTTTCTCTGGAGAAAGCTGGGGGAAAGAGCACCAGGGCTCTGCCCTGGACCCGTTGGAGGGAGAGGCAGCCCTGACAGGTATCCTTGTGAAATAGCCTTGCCTGCGGCCAGTGAATCCCAGGTGGGTAACGGCGTGCCCACCAGCTGGGCACGCGGCAGCGCAGGGTTTCATCCTACGTACCCGCGCGCCAGCCGGTGGCGCGCCATGGCCGACCTGCCGATCCGGAAAGCAGGATTCGCACAACCAGAGAAAGGGGTCCAGGGGAAAGAAACTCTTTCCCCTGGCATTCTTTCCCCTATTTCTCATGGGAGAAATGGGGTCCTGCCGAAGGCACTTGAGAAGCGCGGTTGGGAAGCAGAAACCCTCCGTCCAACGGACAGAGGGTCATTCAGTCTCAATGATCACGGTCTGCACCCCGCGGGTCATGGCATAGTGCAGGGTCTGGAAGGTCCCGCCGGTGGGCTGTCCGTCGTAGACGGCAATGAGGCGGCTGGCCCGGTCCACCATGTACCGGTTCCGGCGGGCCATGCAGCCGGCAGAGTAGTGGTGCTGGACCATGGTCTCATAGTCGCACTGGTCCAGGATGGCCTGGCGGCGGTCCCGGTCGGCCTGGGGCCAGCGGTCGGCCTGTCCGATGAAGGGGATGGCGGCCTCCAGGGTGACCTCCGGGCGGCGGTCCCGCAGGGAGAGGACGGCCTCGCAGAAGTAAAGGTCAGCCCCCTGGGCCATGCCGGAGAGAAAATGACGGCACCCGGCGGCGTAGGCCTCCTCCACCGCCTGGGCCAGGCGGTCCTTCAGGACCATGCAGCGGGGGTCGGTCTCGTTGGTCCCCCAGGGCAGACGGGTAGGACGGTGGCCGGTAAAGGCGCAGCTGTGCTCCGGTTTCATCTTCCGTCCTCCTCTCCTGATTTCTATCAGCATCTTATACCGGGGTATTGATAATGTCAATGAAAACCCCAGGGATTTTGTCGTTAGATGTCCAAATTAGGGGTTGCATTTCTTCCGAAAGGATGTATAATATATTTGGACAACGAAATAAGATGTCTTCAGGGCGGGGTGAAAGTCCCCACCGGCGGTAGAGTCCGCGAGCGCTTCGGTTTCGGCCGAAGGCAGCTGACCCGGTGTAATTCCGGGACCGACAGTGACAGTCTGGATGGGAGAAGACGTGCTGGCACTTTTGATGGTGTAACTGCGTAAAGAGGCAGGGCGCATTGCGTCCGGTTTTTCTTGCGCCTATTGTAACGCCCCCAATTGATGGTTAGCACCTGGAAGACATTGTTTTTTCGGGTGTTACAATATCAAATGGGAGTGTTTTTTCTTATGAACGCAAAAACTCGTAAACTGACCGTGATGGCTATGCTGGTCGCCATCTCCATCGTCCTGGTGTACCTGATCCATTTCCCCATCTTCCCCGCCGCCGCCTTCCTGGAGTATGACCCCGCAGATATCCCCATCCTCATCGGCACCTTTGCTTACGGCCCCGCTGCAGGTCTGCTGCTCACCGTGGTCACCTGCGTTATCCAGGGCGTTACCGTTTCCGCAGGCTCCGGCGCATACGGCATCATCATGCACCTGATCGCCACCTCCACCATCGTTCTGGTGGCCGGCAACATCTATCGCAAGAAGCACACCAGAGCCGGCGCTGCCATCGCTCTGATCGTGGGTACCATCTGCTGGGGCATCGTCATGGTCATCGCCAACCACTTCATCACCCCCCTGTTCATGGGTGTTCCTGTGGAAGTGGTCGACGCCATGCTGCTGCCCGTGATCCTGCCCTTCAACCTCATCAAGGCTGGCGTGAACTCTCTGATCACCTTCATCGTCTACAAGACCGTTTCCCGCCACATCATCCACAGAGGGGAAGAGCAGAAGTAATCCCGATGACAAGGCTGCGCCTCTGGGTGCGGCAGATTCCAAATACCAGAAAGCGGCGAGAGTTTCTCGCCGCTTTCTTTACGTTTTCGAAAAAGGCAAACTTAGATTTACGATACAAGTGCAACAAAAGATAGTGACTCAAATCGAGATATCTCCTAAAATGGTGTTTGCGGACAACCTGAAAGGAGAGAACGACATGA
>JAFXCU010000101.1 GCA_017521345.1 Ruminiclostridium sp.
CCATCATCGACCTGAAACCCGCCCTGGACGAGGCCAAGCTGGAGGCCCGCATCCTGCGGGACATCTCCGAGGCCCCCAACAAGGCTTTTCACAACTTCCTGGAGGGTCTGGCCCCCCGGCTCATGGTCCCTGTCCTGTGCGAAAAGGCGGACATCGACCCCGACCTGCCGGTGAACGCCATGACCAAGGGCCAGCGCCGCCGCCTCATGGAGACCATGAAGCACTTTGTGATCCCCATCTCCGGCACCCGTCCGGTGAATGAGGCCATCATCACCGCCGGGGGCGTCAAGACCGGGGAAATCGACCCCGGCACCATGATGTCCAAGAAGACTCCCGGCCTCTTCTTTGCCGGAGAGGTCATGGACGTGGACGCCTACACCGGCGGCTTCAACCTGCAGATCGCCTGGTGCACCGGCCGGGCGGCCGGTCTCAGCGCTGCTGGGTACAAAAAGGAGGAGCAGGCATGAGAAAATACAGCATTGCCATCGACGGGCCCTCCGGGGCCGGAAAGAGCACCCTGGCCAAGGCCCTGGCGGCCAAGCTGGGGTTCCTCTATGTGGACACCGGCGCCATCTACCGCACCGTGGGCCTCCATGTGGCCCGCAGCGGAGGAGACTGCGCCGTGGAGTCTGACGTGCTGGCCCGTCTGCCGGAGATCAAGATCACCATGACTTACGGAGACGACGGCCTCCAGCATATGATCCTCAACGGGGAGGACGTGACCACTGACATCCGGAAGAATGAGGTCTCCCGGTATGCCTCCCAGGTGTCCCCCATTCCCGGTGTCCGGGCATTCCTCCTGGAGATGCAGCGGTCCATGGCCCGGGAGCACAGCGTCATCATGGACGGCCGGGACATCGGCACCGTGGTCCTGCCCGATGCCGACCTGAAGATCTTCCTCACCGCCTCTGTGGAGGAGCGGGCCCGCCGCCGCCACAAGGAGCTGTTGGAAAAGGGTCAGCAGATCGACTTCGACACCGTGAAGCAGGAGATCGCTGACCGGGACTACGCCGACACCCACCGTGCGGTGGCCCCCCTGAAGCAGGCGGAGGACGCCGTGGTGGTGGACACCTCTGCCCTGGACCTGGCCGGCAGTCTGGAGGCCCTGTATACCCTGGTGAAAGAGAGGCTGAGCTTTTGACCAAGTTTGAATTCATGTATTCCGCCAGCAAGCTCATCTTCAACGTGGTGAGCTGTCTGAAACCCAAGCGTATCCACGGGGTGGAGAACGTCCCCGAGGGAGGCGCAGTCATCTGCGCCAACCACGTCCACTTCTCCGACCCCTTCTACATCATCCACGCCATTCCCCGCCGCCATAAGACCTGGGTCATGGCCAAGGAGGAGATCAGCCGCTGGCCGGTGATCGGCCGACTGCTGACCTGGTCCGAGTTCATCATCTTTGTCAAGCGAGGCAAGGCGGACATCGGGGCGGTGAAGTCCGGCCTGAAGGCCCTCAAGGGGGGCGAAAAGCTCCTGATCTTCCCCGAGGGCACCCGGAACGACGAGCTGGGGGAGGGTAAGACCGGCGCCGCCATGATGGCCATCCGCACGGGAGTTCCCATCCTGCCGGTGCACATCTCCGCCCAGCGGAAGCTCTTCCACCCCATCCACATCCGCATCGGCCAGCCCTACCAGCCCTTTACCGAGGACCGGAAGGCCAACGCCGAGGATTACCAGACGGCCACCGATGAGCTCATGGAGAAGATCCGCCTGCTGGGTGAGGAGGACGAGGCATGAGAGAGGTCATCCTGGCCAAGTCCGCCGGGTTCTGCTTCGGCGTCCGCCGGGCGGTCCAGCTGGCCCAGCAGATCGCAGAGAGCGGTCAGCCCTATGTGATGCTGGGCCCCGTCATCCACAACGACAACGTCATCGAGGACCTGGCCGCCCGGGGGGTGGGCTGCGTCCATTCCATCGAGGAGGTGCCCCCGGGACACGGGGTCATCATCCGCTCCCACGGCGAGCCCAAGGCGGTCTACGACCGGCTGGAAGAGATGGGCTGCCCCATCGCCGACGCCACCTGCGTGAAGGTCTCCCAAATTCACCAAATTGTCAAGGAGGCCAGCGACCGGGGCCGTCAGGTCATCATCATCGGTTCCCCGGAACACCCGGAAGTCAAGGCCATTGCCGGCTGGTGTGAGGGGGCGGAGATCTTCCGAAATGTGGAAGAACTTGACGATTTTCTTAAGGAATCCAAAGAAAATCCACAAAAACCGGTGACCCTGGTCTCCCAAACTACATCTACGGATAAAATTTGGACTCCGTGCAGAGAAAAAGTAAAAAAAGAGTGTACAAACGCAGAAATTTTTGATACAATATGTGACGCTACGTGTAAGCGGCAATCAGAAGCACAGAGATTGGCGGAGCACTGCGGCGCGATGATCGTCATCGGCGACCGAAAAAGCTCCAACACAAACCGTCTTGCTGAGTTATGCCGGGCGCACTGCCCACTGGTTTTCCACATCAGCCGGGCTGAGGAGCTTGACCGGAGTATGGTAAGCGGGGTAGCTTCTGTGGGAATCACCGCCGGCGCGTCGACGCCGGGGTGGATAATAAAGGAGGTAAACAACAAAATGAGCGAAGAGCTGAACAACGTTATGGAGATCGAAGAGTCTTTTGCAGACATGCTGGAGAGATCCATCAAAACTTTAAATACTGGTGATAAGGTCGTTGGTGTCGTCACCGGCATCACCAACACCGAAGTCAACGTGGACCTGGGCACCAAGCACGCTGGCTACATCCCCCTGTCCGAGCTGACCGACGACCCCTCCCTGAAGGTTGAGGACATCGTCAAGATCGGCGACGAGATCGAGACCTATGTCATGCGCGTCAACGACATGGAAGGCGTTGCTACCCTGTCCAAGAAGCGTCTGGACACCGTCAAGAACTGGGACACCATCGAGGCTGCTGTGGAAGACAAGACCGTCATGGAAGGCGTTGTCACCGAGGACAACAAGGGCGGCGTCGTTGTCAACGTCAAGGGCATCCGCGTGTTCGTTCCCGCTTCTCAGACCGGTATGCCCCGCGGCGCTGACCTGTCCGAGATGCTGAAGGAGCGCGTCCAGCTGCGCATCACCGAGGTCAACCGTTCCCGCCGTCGTGTGGTCGGTTCCATCCGTGCTGTTGCTGCTGAGGCTCGTGCTGCTAAGGCTGCAGAGGTCTGGGAAGGCATCGAGGTCGGCAAGAAGTACGAGGGTACCGTTAAGTCCCTGACTTCCTACGGCGCATTCGTCGACATCGGCGGCGTTGACGGCATGGTCCACGTCTCCGAGCTGTCCTGGAGCCGCATCAAGAACCCCGCAGAGGTCGTCTCTGTTGGCGATGCAGTTTCCGTCTATGTCATCTCCTTCGATCCCGAGAAGAAGAAGATCTCCCTGGGCATGAAGGATCACTCTCAGGATCCCTGGTCCGTCTTCACCTCCACCTACGAGGTGGGCTCCGTGGCTTCCGTCCGCGTTGTCAAGCTGATGACCTTCGGTGCTTTCGCTGAGATCGTTCCCGGCGTTGACGGTCTGATCCACATCTCTCAGATCGCTGACCACCGCATCGAGAAGCCCGGCGACGTTCTGGAAGAGGGCCAGGTCGTTGACGTCAAGGTCACCGACATCGACATGGACCGCAAGAAGGTCTCCCTGTCCATCCGTGCCCTGCTGAACGACGCAGCTGAGGACGAGGCAGAGGACGCTGAGTAATCTCAGTTTCTAAAAAAAGCTGGTAGGCGCGCGCGCCATCCAAACAAACACTTGCCGGCAGAACACAGAATCAAGAAAGGGGGACTGCCGCATGGCTGGTCCCTCTTTTTTTGACAAAATAAAAGGGTGGCTTTCGGGAGAACCTAACGCCACCCGAAAGAATGGAGGACAAACCATGGTTACCATCACCAAAGACACCATCGTGGGCGACATCCTGGATATCGCACCCGAGACCGCACCCGCATTCATCGAGATCGGTATGCACTGCCTGGGCTGCCCCGCATCCCGCAACGAGACCGTGGAGATGGCTTGCATGGTCCACAACGAGAACGTGGACGACCTGGTCAAGAAGCTCAACGATCTGATCGCAGCCAACAAGAAGTAATCAAACCACTGAAACGAGGCGGGATCCCGCCTCGTTTTCTTGTAAGGAGAGGAATTTCCATGAGAGAACTGGAACTGACCCCGCGGCTCATGGCCATTGCCGACCAGGTCCCCCAGGGGGCCAGGCTGGCCGACGTGGGCACCGCCCACGCCTACCTGCCTGTGTACCTCCTCCTCCGGGACCGCATCCGCAGCGCCGTGGCCTCCGACGTGAATGAGGGCCCCCTCCAGCGGGGCCGGGAGACCGCCCGGACCTACGGGGTGGAGGAGAGCAAGATCTCCTTCCGCATCTGCGACGGTCTGGCCGGGGTGGAGGCCCAGGAGGCCGACACCGTGGCCATCTGCGGCATGGGGGGCGAGCTGATCTCCCGCATCCTGGGGGCCGCCCCCTGGACCAAAGAGGCCCTCCTGCTCCTCCAGCCCATGAGCTCCCAGCCGGAGCTCCGCCAGTGGCTCATGGCCAACGGCTACGCCATCGGGCGGGAGCAGGTGGTGAAGGAAGGGGAGAAGTATTACGTCATCCTCACCGTCACCGGCGGGGCCGCCGAGCCCTACACCCCGGCGGAGCTCTTTGTGGGCCGCCAGCGGGAAGGGGAGGACAACCCCCACCGTGGGGCCTACCTGGCCGACCAGATCCGCCGCCGGGAGCGGGCTCTGGCGGGGATGAAGCAGGGGTCCCCTGACCCTGAGACCCTGGCCCGGGAGGAAGCCCTCCTCCAGGGCCTGAAAGACATGGAAAAGGAGTGGCAGGCATGGCAACGGTAAAAGAGATCTACACCCTCCTGGACGGGAAGGCCCCCTTCCGGTACCAGATGGGCTTTGACAACGCAGGCTTCCTGGTGGGCCGGGGGAGCGCAGAGGTTTCCAAGGTCCTGGTGGCCCTGGACATCACCCCGGCGGTCATCGCCGAGGCGGTGGAGCTGGGGGCCCAGCTCATCGTGGCCCACCACCCGGTGATCTTTGGTCAGATCGGCCAGGTCACCGACGAGACCTCCACCGGCCGGAAGGTCCTGGCCCTCATTGAACACGGCATCGCCGCCATCTGCGCCCACACCAATCTGGACGCCGCCGAGGGGGGCGTGAACTCCGAGCTGGCCCGCCGGATGGGCCTGGAAAACCCCGTGCCCCTGGAGGTGGACGGGGAGGACGAGAACGGGGTCCCCTACGGCATCGGCCGGGTGGGCACCCTGCCTGCTCCCATGTCCCTGGCGGACTTCGCCGCCTACACCAAGAAGTCCCTGGACCTGGAAGGGGTCCGGGTGCTGGACGCCGGTGTCCCCGTGTCCAAGGTGGCAGTGGGCGGCGGCTCCTGCGGCTCCATGCTCCCTCTGGTAAAGAGCCAGGGCTGCGACACCTTCGTGACCTCCGACCTGAAGCACGACCTGTATCTGGAGGCCCGGGACATGGGCATCAACCTGCTGGATGCCGGCCACTACTCCACCGAAACCGTGGTCTGCCCGGTGGTGAAGACCTGGCTGGAGGAGGCCTTCCCCGGCCTGACCGTGAAAATTGCCCGCCATCAGAGCGAGGTTTTTACATATTTCTAAGGCCAGACCCTTGCCAAGGACCATCCTCTGTGATAAAATTACTTGGTTAAAGAGATACGCGGGACAGGCTTTGTCCGGCGAACGATTATAAAATACGAAGGGAACGATACCTATGTCCGGACATTCCAAGTGGCATAATATTCAGAAGACCAAGGGTGCCGCTGACGCAAAGCGCAGCGCTGCCTTCACCAAGATCGCCAAGGAGATTCTGGTGGCCGTCAAGGAAGGCGGCGGCTCCGGCGACCCCGCAAACAACTCCCGCCTGGCTACCGTCATCGCCAAGGCAAAGTCCGCCATCATGCCCAACGACAACATCAAGCGCACCATCGAGAAGGCACTGGGCGCCAACAACACCGACAACTACGAGTCCGTGGTCTACGAAGGCTACGGCCCCAACGGCGTTGCTGTCATCATCGAGGCTCTGACCGACAACCGTCAGCGCACCGCTCCCGAAATGCGCCACCTGCTGGACAAGTACGGCAAGGGCCTGGGCGCCACCGGCTGCGTGTCCTGGTCCTTCGACCGCAAGGGCGTGCTGGTCATGGTGGACGAGGACGGCGAGCTGGACGAAGATACCGTCATGATGGACGCTCTGGACTGCGGCGCAGCTGACCTGGAAGTGGACGGCGAGGTCTTCACCGTCTACACCGAGCCCGATGACTGCGGCGCTGTTGCTGCTGCCATGCAGGAGAAGGGCTATGTCTTCGCCTCCGCCCAGGTGGAGATGGTCCCCCAGAACTACGTGAAGCTGACCGACGCCGGCGACATCAAGAACATGGAGAAGCTCATCGACATGCTCGAGGACAACGACGACGTTCAGAACGTGTACCACAACTGGGACGAAGAGTAATTGCCCTTGTTTGTTGTGATTTCCTCTTAAAAATCGGATTTTTACGAACTTTTTGATTCGTTTTGTCGATTTGACGGGCCGATTTCTTAAGGGGCTATGACATACGTTCATCTTTTCAAACGTTCAAAATGAACATCCAAAATCACCTTTTTGCGTAATTGCAGAGAGGTGATTTTTTTATGCTGGCACGGGAATGTCTGTCAGAATTCAGGGCGGACTGTGAACTCCGAAGAATGAGCAAGCGCACGATCAAGGGTTATTATAATAACAATGCGCGATGTTTAACTTATTTGGAGGAAAAGTATGGGATTACAGAGTTGGAAGAGATTAAAACACCCCATTTGAAGGGGTACTTTCAATATCTCGTGGGCCAAGGGTTATCTTCGACTTATGGCAATGGAATCCTGAAAGGAGTTCGGGCTTTCTTTAAGTATGCGGAAGGGGAGGGGTACATTTCTATTAACCCTGCATTGCGTGTGCGATGGCAGAAAGAGGGCAAGGTTCTTATCAACACCTTTACGGATCAGGAAGTCGTTGCACTGATAGGAGCCTTTCATTGTAAGAACTACTTATCCGCTCGGAACAAGTTGATCCTAGCGATTGCCTTTGATACGGGGGCCAGAAATGCAGAGATTTGTGACATGAAGTGCCAAGATATTCGGGGGAATGTGATCCTGATTCATGGGAAGGGGAACAAGGAGCGTAATGTTCCCTTGACCCCTTATCTCAGGAAGCTGATGCTGAAATATGATCGGCTCAGACAGGAGTATTTCCTGGACAAGAACGTGCAGTACGAGAACTATCTGCTGTCCAGGACGGGGAAGCCTTTGACCACTGAGGCTCTGGAGCATATTTTCAGAAAGGCGAACGAAAAGGCCAAAGTTCGGGAAAGTGTCCGGTGTTCTCCCCATACGGCACGGCACTATTATGCGCAGTCAAACCTTCGGAATGGGCTGGATGTGTATTCGCTATCCCGGCTCTTGGGACACGAGAACATTAACATCACCAAGCGGTATTTGCAGTCTCTCCAGGATGAGAGTATTGTAAGCATGGCGGTGGGCTCCAGCCCGTTGTCCAACCTTAGACTATGAGGGGGGATTTTTCTTCCTGTCCCTATAGAAGAGGGCAAAATATCCCCCCATCTTTTCCATAGTTCTGAACATCGGTAAACGTCAAGAAAACGCTGTAAAATTCATATGTTAGCTTTCGCTAACAAATCGTTGTTTTTCCAGTCAGTCAGCAAGTACAGCACCCATCACTATGAGTAAAAAAGAGGGCCACCCTTGGGAGTTTTAAGTCCACGGGGTGGCTTCGTTCATTGGAGCGGCCACAGTTCACAGCCCTTTTGAGTCGGTTGCAGAGCGGGGACACCCTGGTAGTAACCAAACTTGACCGCTTTGCCCGGACTACCATAGAGGGCGTACAGACTGTCCGGGAGCTATTCGAGCGGGACATTAAGGTTCACATTCTGAACATAGGCCTCATTGAGAACACCTTGACGGGCAACCTGATCCTAACGGTGTTCCTGGCCTTTGCAGAGTATGAGCGTGGCATGATTATCGAGCGCACCCAGACAGGCAAGGCTATCGCCAGAGGGCAGCTGGGGTATAGAGAGGGCCGTCCTAAAAAGTATAGGCCCGCTCAACTCAGTCATGCCTTGGAGCTATTATCCGGCGGCAAAACATACCGACAGGTGGAGGAGATCACGGGAATCAGCAAGAGCACGTTGGTGAGGGCCAAGCGCAGGATTGAATAAATGATATCAAAAAAGCGTCGGCCAGCTTAACGAGGAACGCATCCGTCCAGGCTTGTGTTTCCGTTTCTGCATAGCTATCCTCAAAATGAATTACGTGTACAAAGTCAGTCTTGACATTCCCAAAAGAAGG
>JAFXCU010000102.1 GCA_017521345.1 Ruminiclostridium sp.
CTGCTGAAATTTGGGTTTGTCATTACCGGTGCAGAGCTTATGACCCTGGTGATCGGCTCTGTTGTGGCCTTCCCGGTGTCCGTCCTGGTCATCAAGTTCCTGATGGGCTACATCAAAAAGCATGACTTCAAGGTCTTTGGCTGGTATCGCATCGTTCTGGGTGTGATCGTGCTGCTGTATTTTACCGTCTTTTGATGAAAAACGTCTCCCTGTCTGGGGAGACGTTTTTTCTTTTGAAAAGAAAATGACCCTTGACAGAAAGGGTCTAGTAGAATAAACTGGAGGAAGAAAAATACATCCGGAGGAGGATCCGAGTATGGAATATCATATTGCAGCCAGTGAATACCGATTCATGCAGATCGTGTGGGAGCACGCCCCTGTGGGCTCCGGTGAGGTCGTCCGTCTGTGCGGCGAGAAGCTGGGCTGGAAGAAGTCTACCACCTACACCGTCCTGAAGAAGATGTGCGACAAGGGCCTGCTGAACAACGAGAAGGCCATGGTCACCGTGGCAGTCCCCCGGGAAAAGGTGGACAATTACGCTGCCGAGGACTTTGTGGGCCGGACCTTCGGAGGGTCTCTGCCTGGGTTCCTGACGGCCTTCATGGGGGGCAAGAAGCTCTCCGCCCAGGAGGCCGAGGAGCTGAAGGATCTCATCGACAGCTATCAAGAGTAAAGGGTCTGCTGCGGAGGCAGCATACCCGGTGAAATTGGGCCGTTGGCCCAGTGAAATACGCCGCAGCGTGTGAAATTCGGCTGTTCGCCGAGTGAAATTGCCCCGTTGGGGCAGTTTCGGTGTCCCTGTGGGACGGATCAAACGCATTTGGGGCTTGCTGCAAATCCTTTTGCAGCAAGCCCTTGTATCATGGAAAGGAGGCGGGTGCCTGTGGAGGGAGCCTTGCGCAGACGGGCCACCCTGGGAACGCTCTTTGTCAGCATGCTGAAAATCAGTGCCTTCACCTTTGGGGGCGGCTTTGTCATCGTCACCTTCATGCGGAAAAAGTTCGTGGAGGACCTCCGATGGATCGACGAGGAGGAGATGCTGGACCTCATCGCTCTGGCCCAGTCTTGCCCCGGCGCCATGGCCATCAACACGGCCATCCTTCTGGGCTGGCGGATGGCGGGTTTTTGGGGGATGGTCTGTGCCGTCCTGGGTACGGTGATCCCCCCGGTGGCCATCATCACGGCCATTTCCTTTGTCTATGACGCCTTTGCCGCCAATCCCTGGGTGGCCTTGGCCCTGAAGGGGATGCAGGCGGGTGTGGCGGCGGTTTTCCTGGACGTGGTGTGCTCTATGGGGAGCACCTTGGTGAAGGGAAGGTCCAGGCTGAACTATGTCATCCTGGCGGCCGCCTTTGTGGCCTCCTTCGTTTTTGATGTGAACGTCATCTTTATCATCCTGGGTGCTGCCTTGCTGGGAGTCTGCCGGACCCTTTGGCAGAAGAGGAAGGGGGGAGAGGTATGATCTACCTGGAACTCTTCTGGTCTTTCGTGAAGGTGGGCCTTTTCTCCATCGGCGGCGGCTATGCGGCCCTGCCCCTGATCCAGAACCAGGTGGTGGAGCTTCACCCCTGGATCACATTAGGGGAATTTACCGACCTCATCGCCATTGTTGAGATGACCCCCGGCCCCATTGCCATCAACTCGGCCACCTTTGTGGGCATCCGCATCGGCGGGGTCCTGGGGGGATTGGTGGGCACGTTGGGCTTTATCACCCCGTCCCTCGTCATCGTGTCGGTGATGGCCTTTGTCTATTACCGGTATAAGGGACTGGCCCTCCTTCAGAGTGTCCTGGCCAGTCTCCGGCCGGCGGTGATCGCCCTCATTGCCGGGGCGGGACTGTCCATCCTGGGTCAGGTCCTCTTTGCCGACGGTATGACCGTGGAGGCGGTGAACTGGATCGGCGGCCTCCTGTTCTGCCTGGCCCTGTTCCTCCTGCGAAAGTTTAAGTGCAGCCCTATCCTGGTGATGGTGCTCTGCGGCGGGATCAGCCTGTTGCTGGGCCTTTTGGGAATCCATTAAAAAACGGCGTGACCATTGCGGTCACGCCGTTTTTATGTGTTTGGTTGTCAGAGCAAAGAGAATTACTTGCTGTTGTACTTCTCCAGGCCCAGAGCCAGCAGGTCCATAGCGCGGGCCAGCTTGTCAGCTTCCAGAACGTAAGCCATACGGATCTCGTTCTTGCCCTTGCCGGGAGTTGCATACATGGACTCAGCGGGGGAGAACATGACGGTGTCGCCGTTGTCCTCGAACTCCTCCAGCAGCCACTGCTGGAACTTGTCTGCGTCATCGATGGGCAGAGCAGCCATGATGTAGAATGCGCCCTTGGGGCAGGAGAAGATAACGCCGGGCATCTTTTCCAGCTTCTCAACGCAGGTGTCGCGGCGCTTCTTGTACTCGTCACGGACAGCAGCGAAGTACTCGGGGCCGACGGAGTACAGAGCGGTGGAGCCCACCTGGTCCAGGGTAGCAACGCACAGACGTGCCTGGCACATCTTCATGCAGTGGCTCATCAGTTCCTTGTTGCGGGACAGGATGCAGCCGACACGAGCGCCGCAAGCGGAGAAGCGCTTGGAGACGGTGTCCAGAACGATGACGTTCTCAGCAGCGTCGGTGTACTCGCCCAGGGACTGCAGGGGCTCGCCGCCGTAGACGAACTCACGATAAGCCTCGTCGCCGATGATGAACAGGTTGTGCTCCTTGGCGATGTCGACCATCAGGCGCTGCTCTTCGGGGGTCAGGACCACGCCGGTGGGGTTGCCGGGGTTGGTGATCATGATAGCGCGGGTCTTCTCGGTGATGCAGGACTCGACCTTAGCGCGGTCTGCATAGTGATAGCCTTCCTCAGGAGTGGTGGGGATGGGCTTGATGACGCCGCCGGTCAGCTTGACCATGGTGTTGTAGTTGGGGTAGTAGGGTTCGGGGATCAGGATCTCGTCGCCCTCGTCCAGGATGGTGGACAGAACGATCTGCAGAGCTTCGGAACCACCGACGGTGATCTGGATCTCGTCCTTCTCGAAGTGCATGTTCAGGTTGTCATAGTAAGCCTGGATAGCGTCGATCAGCTCGGGCAGACCGGGGGATGCAGCGTACTCCAGAACGGGCTGCTCGAAAGCCTTGACTGCATCGAAGAATGCCTTGGGGGTCTCAACGTCGGGCTGGCCGATGTTCAGGTGATAGATGTTACGGCCCTTAGCCTTAGCTGCCACTGCAAAGGGGTGGAACTTACGCATGGGGGACAGACCGCACTTTTCAATCTTGCTGGAAAATTTCATGATGTCCTTACCTCCGATTGAATGTTATGAAAAGTTTTTGTACCTTCACGGTTATGTGTATACATACAATGCCATTGTACGCCTCCCGGCAGATATTGTCAATCGGTGGAACTGGAATTTTGGGCGGAAAGGGGAGGCTTTTTTCCGGAATTTTTCCGTATCAAAGGAGTAATTCGGTGAGGAATCAGTCTTCCTTATCCACCACCAGGAGGGATTCTCCGGTGCTGTAGTCATAACAGTACAAGTCGTAATTTTCTGTGTAATAGAACCCCTGGTGGGTGACGGCCAGCTCCCGGGTGTCAAAGGGCTGGTCGGTGCGTTTTGTGACCTGACCGGTCCGGGGGTCCAGAGCCACCAGATGGTTCTTTTCCGATCCATCATAGCTGGGATAGTAAAGGGTGTCATCCAGGAGCCAGGGCCGGTAGGAGTACCAGTCGTACTCGGTCAGGTAGACCGGTTCGCTGCTGCCGTAGTCCAGCCTGTAGTAGCAGTAGCCCTTTACGTCGTGGGTCCCCTGGTCGTTGGGCTCGTACTGGATGCAGTAGCAGAGGATAAAGTGGTAGGAGCTCTTTTGTTCCAGTATAGGCATGTGGGTTCAGATAAGCAGGTGGCGAGAGATGTACTTTTTATTGATGCGATGGCGGTGGATGAATCTTTTCGTGGAAAAGGAATTGGTCATATGTTGTTTGATGCGGTAAAAAAGATTGCAAAAGAAAAACAATTGGACGGAATTGAACTGCAGGTAAATGCAAGAAATATCCGGGCAAAGGCAATGTATGAAAGTTATGGATTTACAGAGAAGTCTATCAATATGGAACTACTGTAGAGAAAACATCAATTGAGGGAGCGAGGCGTAGAGTTTGCTTCTCGGAAAAAGAGAGCCTCTTCTACGAAAAGGACGTTGCATTCTACGGCGTAGAGTC
>JAFXCU010000103.1 GCA_017521345.1 Ruminiclostridium sp.
ATCAGGCATTATATCACAGCAAGCTCACCACCCCGGAAGAAGCCGTCAAGGTGGTCAAGTCCGGGGATTGGGTGGACTACACCTGGGGCCCCGTCCATCCCGTGACTCTGGACAAGGCCCTGGCCGCCCGGAAGGATGACCTGGAGGACGTAAAGGTCCGGGGCGGCACCACCCTGTGGATGCCCGCCATCTGCGAGGATGAGGACGCCGGGGACCACTTCGCCTGGCACTCCTGGCACTTCTCCGGGGTGGACCGGAAGATCGCCGCCAAGGGCATGGGCTGGTTCATGCCCATGCGCTACTCCGAGCTCCCCCGGTTCTACCGGGAGAACCTGGACCCGGTGGATGTGGTGATGATGCAGGTGCCCCCCATGGACGACCACGGCAACTTCTCCTTCTCTGTGGCGGCCTCCCACCTGTACGATATGTGTTCTCGGGCCAAGTGCATCATCTTTGAGGTGAACAAAAATCTCCCCGTGGTCCGTGGCCTCACCAAGACCGAGTGGAACATCCAAAACGTAGACTTTGTGGTGGAGGGGGACCACCCCCACATGGCCCAGCTGGCCTCCACACCCCCCACGGAGGTGGACCGTCAGGTGGCCGACCTCATCGTGGAGCAGATCCCCAACGGGGCCTGCCTCCAGCTGGGCATCGGCGGCATGCCCAACACCGTGGGCTCCCTCATCGCCGACTCCGACCTGAAGGATCTGGGCGTCCACACCGAGATGTACGTAGACGCCTTCGTGGACATCGCCCGGGCGGGGAAGATCACCGGCCGCCGGAAGAACCTGGACCCCGGCCGTCAGGTCTTTGCCTTCGCCATCGGCACCGACAAGCTCTATGACTATGTGCACGAGAACCCCCAGTGCATGGCCGCCCCGGTGGACTACACCAACGACGTGCGGGTGATCTCCCAGCTGGACAACTTCATCTCCATCAACAACATCGTGGACCTGGACCTCTTCGGCCAGCTCAACGCCGAGTCCGCCGGCATCAAGCACATCTCCGGCACCGGCGGTCAGCTGGACTTCGTCATGGGCGCCTACGCCTCCAAGGGGGGTAAGTCCTTCATCTGCCTGTCCTCCACCGTCAAGGGTAAGGACGGCTCCCTCCGGTCCCGGATCGTCCCCACCCTGACCCCCGGCTCCATCGCCACCGACCCCCGCACCTGCGTCCAGTACCTGGTGACCGAGTACGGCTTGGTGAACCTGAAGGGCATGAACGTCTGGCAGCGGGCGGAGAAGATCATCTCCATCGCCCACCCCCAGTTCCGGGAGGACCTCATCAAAGACGCCGAGAAGATGGGCATCTGGCGGAAGTCCAACCGCAGATAACATAAAACCCGCAAGGCAAAATGCCTTGCGGGTTTTTCTTGGGTTTAATACCAGCCAAAGAGGGTCTTTCCTGTGTCCATGGCCCGGATGATCTCCATGTCCTGGGGGGACAGGGTGAAGTCAAAGAGGTCAAGATTCTCCTTCATCCGGGCGGGGGTGACCGTCTTGGGCACCACGGGAATGCCCTGCTGGACCAGGGCCTTCAGGGCGATCTGGGCGGCGGTCTTGCCGTACTTTGCGCCGATCTCTGTCAGGACAGGGTCGGTGACCACAGGCTTCTGGCCGCAGGTGAGAGGGCTCCAGGCCTGCAGGACCGTTTCTCTCATGGAGGCTTTCAGGGGAATCTGCTGGTGGAAGACGTGGGCCTCCACCTGGTTCACGGCGGGGATGACGCCGCATTCCGCCACAAATTTGGCATACAGCTCTTGATTATAGTTTGAGATGCCAAGGGCACGGATCTTCCCGGCCTCCAGGGCCTCCTGCATGGCCCGGACCATGTCCCGGTCCTCCTCATAGGGTTCGTGAATCAGGAAGAGGTCGATGTAGTCCACCCCCAGCCGCAGAAGGGACTGGTCGATGGCGGCACGGGTGCCTTCATAGCTGTTGTCCGGCTGGAAGACCTTGGTGGTGAGAAAGATCTCCTCCCGGGCCACGCCGCTGGCTCGGATGCCCCGGCCCACGGCCTCCTCGTTCTCATACATCCGGGCGGTGTCGATGAGGCGGTAGCCCAGGTCCAGGGCCTGACGGACGCAGGTCTCGCACTGGCTGCCTAAGATCTGCCAGGTGCCAAAACCCACCATGGGCATTTTTTGCCCGTTGTTCAGGGTGACAAATTCCATGGCGCTCAGCCCTGAAGCTCAGCCAGACGCTCCTGGATCTCCTTGATCTCCTCACCGGCCTCCACTTCCTGGTCCCGGATGGCAGCCATCTTCTGGCTGACCTCGTGGGCCTGGGCCCGAAGGATCTCGCACTCCTGGACCTTCTTGCGGGTCTTGGCCAGAAGGGTCTCACGGGTGAGCTTCAGGAGGGTGCCTTCCATGCCGGTGCGCTGGGTCTTCCACTCCTCCACCTTCTGCTCCCGCTCAGCGATCATGGCCTTCAGCTGGGCAGGGTCGGTGATGGCCTGGAGCTGCTGGTTCCATGCCTCCCAGGCTGCCTGGGCTTCCTTCTCTTCGGGAGTCAGTTCTCTCTTTTCGGTCATTTCCATGGTTTTTTACCTCGTCATTCTAAAATACTGTCTTTCTCCTCCGGCAGATACTGGCCGAAGAAGGTCTCGTTTCGGTGGTCCTCGTCAAAGAGGTTGTTATACTGCAGGATGGCATACTCGTTGAGCCAGTCGGCTTCCGTGCCGGAGGCCTCCTCCGGGAGGATATAGCCGCCCTGGGACTTGGAGTAATAGCCCTTGGCGCTGACGGCCGGGATATACTCCTCCAGCTCCTTCAGGAACTGGTAGTAGGGGGGCAGGTCGATGCCGGCGGCTTCCAGGAGATACCGGGACAGGTAGTTGATGGAGGTACCCTCCACCTCTGCCTCTTCAATGTCGAAGTTGGCCCAGATGAAGAAGGGGATGGTGTACCGCAGGACTTCCTCGTCCAGGGTCTCAAACTCCTTGCCATAGAGATCCTCGTAGAAACCGTTGCCCAGGCTGGGGTGGTGGTCGCCGAACATGAGGACGATGGTGTCCTCCTCATAGTACCGCAGTTCCTTCAGCAGGTACTGGACGGCGGCGTCGGTCTCGTGGAGGCAGGTGAGATACTGGGGGGCCTTCTTGTACTCCTCCTCATAGGTGTCCCGGTCCAGCCAGATGGTCTGGCTGTAGTTGGGTCCCTCGTAGGTGTAGCCGCCGTGGTTCTGCATGGTGATGCCGAAGAGGAAGAGAGGGTTGTCTCCCTCCCGGTTCTTCAGCTTGTCCAGAACGAACTCGAACATCTCCTGGTCGGTGATGTACTTGCGCAAGAAGTCCTGCTGGGGGTAGTCGTCAATGAACGAGCTCTCCTCAAAGCCCAGCTCGTCGTAGATGCGGTTGCGGGACCAGCCGTCGGCGTAGTAGGGATGGGTGGAGATACTGGTGTAACCCAGGGAGCGCATGAGCCAGGGCAGGGCGCAGACATTTTCCTGAACGTACTGCTGGTAGGGCACGCAGCCCTCGGGCAGGAAGGCCATGGAGTGGCCGAAGAGGAACTCAAACTCCGAGTTGGCCGTGTTGGCCCCGTAGATGGAGGCCAGGGCATAGCCCCGGATGGTGTTGGTGTGGAGGTTGTCCAGGAAGGGGGTCACAGGCTGGTTGGTTTTCAGTTCGCCCACCACGCTCAGGTCCGCCCAGGACTCGTTCATGATGACGATGACGTTGGGCAGGTCCTTCTGCTCCTCCTCGGCCTGGGGATAGCCCTCGGCCACCCGGTCCACATGACCGGCGGAGTAGCGGTCGGGCTCCTTCACCACGGAGTCCCGGACGCCCAGGTAGAAGTTCAGGTAGTAGCCATTGTACTTGGTGCCGTAGTTGGTCCAGTTGCGGATGGCGATGTCCCCGGAGCCCACATACAGGACCACCGACATGGCCATGATCCAGGTGAGGGCGATGGCCCGGCGGAGCTTTCGGGACTGCATGGGGAAGGAGGGCATGGCCAGGGCCAAAAAGAGCATCAGCACCATGCCCACCAGGGCATAGAGCATGGTGTTCTCATAGGTCTCCAGCTTGTACTGGCCGGCCACATTCATGGCGGTGCCGGCGGACATGATATCCATGGGGGTGAGCTCGTTGCCCCGGAACTGGTAGACCAGGCCGTTGATCACCGCCAGGATGGTAAGCCCCACCGAGGAGATGACCACCGAGAGCTTGAACTTGGCGGTGAGGAGCAGGATCACGCCGCAGACGATGGTAACGCACAGCAGGTTCAGCAGGGCGTGGTCCCATCCCATGGATTTGGGCTTGGTGTCCACCAGGGCGCAGGGCATGATGCTGGTAAGGGCCAGGGCCAGCAGACCCCAGAGGAGGTTGGCGGTGTAGTTGAGCCCTCTCCGGGGAAAGTCCAGCTTCAGGCCGCCGGCCAGGAGAAAGCCCAGGGCAAAGACGGCCCCCACCATCCAGTTGGCAAACTCCATGCACACAGCAAAGGCGGCAATGGCCAGCAGGCCGCCCAGGAAGGTCCGCTTGCTCATCCGGAGCAGCGGGGGCCTTGCCTCCGGCTTCGCCTTTTTGGTTTTTTCTTTTTTCACGGGTTTCTTTTCATTTTTCTGTTTTGACATGGGGGATTCCTCCCAGAAGTCAGGGTTTGCCCGCCCTGGTCAGGGGCAGGCTGTGCAAGAGGTTCGGTTTCTAACTTTTGATTTTATCATAGATTTTGATATCTGGCGAGAGAAAAAATGGCCTTCCGGCATTTGGAAGGCCATTTTTTGTCAAATTTCTGTCTCTCCGGCCAGGATACTCTCGATGGAGGCGTTCAGATCCTCCTCGTAGGCGGCCAGGGTCTCATAATTTTGGGGGAGGATGATGCCGTAGGGGTCGGGCCAGCAGGACTTCCGCCAGGCGTAGTCGTCCTCCTCTTCCTCTTCGTCATCCAGAAGATACATATCCTCGTGGAAATCCCCGCCCCCAATGGTGAATCCCATGGCGTCCGGGCGGTGCTCCCGCCAGGAGAGGTCGTCGTCCTCGTCGGGTTCTTCGTCATCCTCGTCGTTCATCATCTGAAAGGCCAGAAAGGCCTCTTCCGGGGAGAGGACGCCGTCGTGGTTCCAGTTAAATTTGTCCATAGGCGGCCTCCTTTTCTGCCGGGAAGAAAATCCGTGCGATCAGTCTGCTCATAGACCCCGCAAACAGGAACAGCACACCGAACGCCCCAAAGAGGAAGGAGACCATGGGTTTCCCCGGTTCCTCCCGGATCACAAGGGTAAAGGCTCCATCCGGGGTCACATAGTGGAAAAACAGGAAGGAGAGCACCAACAGGAGCAGGGCCAACCAAAGGACCAGAGGGA
>JAFXCU010000104.1 GCA_017521345.1 Ruminiclostridium sp.
GGAACTTGGCACGGGAGTGCTTGACCTCGTCGTAAGCGTCGGCCACAGCCTCTTCCACCTGGCGCAGGGCATCCTCGCAGTACTCGCTGGCGGCACGCTTGAGCAGACGGCACTGCTCCTCGGCCTCGGCGATGATCTCCTCGGCACGGGCCTCAGCCTCACGGACGATGGCGTCCTGGTTGATGATGCGGTGAGCATACTCCTCAGCCTGCTGGCGCATGGCGTCCACTTCGCGCTTGGCGGATGCGATATAGTCGTTCTTGTTTGCCACCAGGTCCTCAGCACGCTGGATGGCCACAGGCATCTCTGCCTTCACGTCGTCGATCATATCCAGGATACGGTCACGCTCGATGACGCACTTGTCATTGCTCAGAGGCATGCTCTTTGCCTCTTCGATCTCGGTGTATAAAAGGTCCAGTAACTGTTCGATGCTTCCTGCCATTGCCATTCGCTCCTTACTTTTCGGTCAGTTTCTTCTTAACGTCTTCCAGGATCTCCCTGGGTAAAAATTCGCTCAGATCTGCGTTATACCGGGCCATTTCCTTGGCCACGGAAGAACTCAGATAGGTATACTTCTCGCTGGAGGGGAAGAAGATGGTGTCCAGATCGGGGTTGATCTTGCTGTTGATGATGGCCATCTGCACTTCCTGCTCATAGTCGGACACAGCCCGCAGACCCTTCACCAGGACCCGCGCACCCTTCTGTCGGGCATACTCTGCCACCAGGCCGCTGTTGATGTCGAACTCCACGTTTTCCACGTTGATGCACTTGCGCATCAGCTCCAGACGCTCTTCGGGGGTAAACAGGCCGCCGTTCTTCTCGGAATTGACCGAGATGCAGACGATGACCTTATCGAAGGCATTTGCGGCTCTCTTGATGATGTTGATATGACCCAGGGTGATGGGGTCGAAGCTGCCCGGGTAAATTGCGGTTTTCATGACCTTTGTCTCTCCTTAGTCAGCGCCCTTGGCCGTTTCACTCGGCGTTGCGCCGATAGAGGGCTGTTCTGATTTTGCCGTATCGGTACTCTTTCTGCATCCGATAGGGCTCTGCGACCATGGGCCAACCAGACTTCGACCCATTTTCGCATACTATTATACCATTTTCGCTCACAATGTCAATCGTTGTGATGAGTTCCATGGCTTTTTCCAACAGTCCGCTTTCGTAAGGGGGATCCAGGAAGATGAGGTCGAACTTCTCCCGGCACCGGGACAGGAAAGCCAGGGCGTCTCCCTGGATGATGGTGCTCTGACCGGAAAAGCCGGTGGAGGTCACATTCTCCCGGATGATGCCGGCGGCCTGCTTCTGCAGGTCCACAAAGGTGCAGTGGGCAGCCCCCCGGGAGAGGGCCTCGATGCCCATCTGGCCGGTGCCGCCGAAGAGGTCCAGGACCTTCCGGCCCTCTACTTCAAACTGGATGCTGGAAAAGATACCCTCCTTCACCCGGTCGGTGGTGGGGCGGGTCTCCATGCCGCTGGGCTCCTTGAGCCGGCGGCCGCGGGCAATGCCGGTAATGACGCGCATGGTTCATTCCTCCTTGGTTCTGAAATGGTTGTATACCGACTGGGCGGCGTTCTTGGGCAGGACCTCCTCCAGTTCCTGCAGATCGGCCGCCCGAATGTTCTTTACGCTGCCAAAGGCCTTCAGCAGGGCCTTTCGGCGGGTCTCCCCGATGCCGGGGATCTTCTCCAGCACCGAGCCGGTGCCGGTCTTGGTGTGCTGCTTGTGGTGGAAGCCCACAGCGGACCGATGGGTCTCCTCCTGGATCTGACCAATGAAGGCGAAGAGGGCAGGCACCCCCTGGATGCCGATCTCCTGCCCGTCGGGGGTAATGAGGGCCCGGGTCCGGTGGCGGTCGTCCTTGACCATGCCGTAGACCGGGATGTCTAGGCCGAACTCGGTGAGTACCCGCCGGGCCACAGCAGCATGGGTGTCGCCGCCGTCAATGAGGAGCAGGTCGGGCCGCTGGGCGAACCTCTCATCCCCGTCCTGGTCCCGCCGGAACCGGCGGCGGATGGTCTGCTCCATGGAGGCGTAGTCGTCCGGGCCGTCCAGACCCTTCATTTTAAAGTAGCGGTATGCGTTCTTTTTGGGCTTGCCGTCCTCAAAGACAGTCATGGCCGCCACGATGTCCGAGGCCCCCGTGTTGGAGATGTCATAGGCCTCGATCCTGTGGGGCGGCTCGGGAAGCTCCAGCTTTTCGGCCAGTAAAGTCAGGATCTTGGCGGTGCGCTCGGCCTTGGTGGTCAGGCGCCTGACCTCCTCCTGGGCGTTCTCCCTGGCCATGCGGATGAGGTCCATCTTGGCCCCTCGCTGGGGGGTGATGAGCTCCACCTTCCGGCCTGCCTGACGGGACAGGAGCCGGCCAATGTCCGCCTCTCCCTCCAGGTTCTCCGGCAGGAGGATCTGCCTGGGAAGCAGCGCCCGGTCCCCGTAGTACTGGACCAGAAAGGCCGCCAGGATCTCCTCCGGCTCCTCCCCTTCCGTGGGGAAGACCTCCAGGTCCCGACCGGTGAGTTCCCCGTCCTTGAAATGGAGGACAGCCATGGCCGACCGGACCTCGCCGGTGTGAAGGCCCAGCACATCGGTGTCGGCCAGGTATCCGGCCACCACCTTCTGTCGCTTGCCCAGAAGGGAGATGGCCTTGAGCCGGTCCCGAAGGGCGGCGGCCTTTTCAAACTCCAGGTTCTCCGCCGCCTGGAACATCTCCTCGGACAGATCCTTTTCCACCTGGCTGAACTTCCCCTCCAGGATGCGGACGGCCTGGTCCATGGCCTGACGGTGCTGTTCCCGGGTCATCTCCGGACGGCAGTAGCCGTCACAAAGGCCCATGTGGTGGTTCAGGCAGGGGCGTTCCTTTCCGATGTCCCGGGGGAACTTCTTCCCGCAGGCCGGGAGCTTCAGGGCGCCCCGCAGGGCGTCAATGATGGCCTGGGTATCCCCCCGGCCCCCAAAGGGGCCAAAGTACCGGGCCCCATCGTCTGCCATACGGCCGGCGATGGAAAACTGGGGATAGGGGTCCTTCACCGACAGCCGGATGTAGGGGTAACCCTTGTCATCCTTTAATAATATATTGTATCGGGGCTTGTGCCGCTTGATGAGGGCGGCCTCCAGGACCAGAGCCTCAAACTCCGACCCGGCCACGATGGTGTCGAAGTGGTGGATCTGAGCCACCATAGCCCGGGTCTTGGGGGAGTGGGCCCCTTGATCGTGGAAGTACTGGCTGACCCGGTTCTTCAGAGCCTTGGCCTTGCCCACGTAGATGACCGTGCCGGACTGGTCCATCATCAGATAAACGCCCGGCTTGAGAGGCAGGCTGAGGGCCTTGTCTTTCAGTTCGTCAAAGGTCACGTTCCTGCCTCCTTTCTGCCCTTCCGGGCGGGACTCCGCTTTCTCTGGAGAAAGCGGAGGGAAAGAGCACCAGGGCTCTGCCCTGGACCCGGTTGAGGGCCGTGCAGACTTATTCCGCATACTCTTATCATGACTTGGCCTGCGGCCCTTCATCCAACGTTGGCCATGGCGTGCCCACCAGCTGGGCACGCAACGGCGCAGGTTTTCACCAAACATTTCCGGGCGATTCATGAATCGCCCCTACGATACCAGGTAGGGGCCGATGCCCTCATCGGCCCGATGATTTCGGCGGCTCTGCCGTCGAGATCATACCCCTCGGCCTGCCAGTGTGCCCAACGGGCGCGCGCAGCAGGCCGCAAGCCTCACCAAGCAGAACCCAACGCAGTGGCAGTGGTTCTGCTTGGTCTGGCGAAAAAAAAGCGCCGCAGTTTGCGGCGCTTTTCGACTTCTTTGTGATAATCAGTCAGCAAAATCGGAGCTGATCAGCTCAACCAGTGCATCAACAGCATCCTTCTCGTCGACGCCGTCAGCGATCAGGTCGATGGTGCTGCCCTTGATGATGCCCAGGGAGAGGACGCCGAGCAGGCTCTTTGCGTTGACTCTCTGCTCGTCCTTCTCCACCCAAATGGTGCTCTTGAATTCGTTTGCCTTCTGAATAAAGAAGGTGGCAGGTCTTGCATGGAGGCCGACCTGGTTGTTGACAGTTGCCTGCTTGATATACATAGATATTCCCTCCCGAGGTTCTTTCCCTTGAATACTACCCTAAGAATAGCAAATTTCTCTGTCTCCGTCAATCCTATTTTTTACGGCAGACAACAGAATTTGTCACAAAATTTCCCTTGTTTCTTCGGGTTTTTTGCTCATTTCAGTTCCACAATGGTCACGCCGGTCTCGCCCTCGCCGAATCGGCCCAGGCGGAAGCTCTTGACCCCCTTGCACCGCTTCAGGTAGGCGTGGCAGGCAGCACGGACGGCGCCAGTACCCTTGCCGTGGATGACGGTGACCTGATTGAGGTTGCCCATAATGGCCCGGTCGATGAACTGGCTCAGGGCCATCTCGGCCTCGTCGGTCATCATGCCACGCAGGTCCACCTCTGCCTTGGCTCCCAGGGAGCGGAGCTTGGTCTCGGTCTTCTTGATGTACTTCTTGGCTTCCTTTTGAGCCTGGGTCTCGCCGGTGACCACACGGACCTCCTCCTGCTTGGCCGTGATCCGCAGGATGCCCGCCTGGAGCTGGAGGACCCCGTCCTTGTTCACCGACAGGACGTTGGCCTGGGTGCCGGTCTTGAGGATGGTGACCACATCTCCCTGCTTGGCGGGACGGAGCATGGGCGGGGGTGCCGCCTCCTCCTTGGCCCCCAGCTTGCCCTCGGCCTGGTTGAGCTTCTGGCGCAGGCCGGCTCGCTGGTCATTGACCGCCTGGAAGTCGGCCTCCTTCTTGGCCTTCTTGCGCATATCGTTGAGCTCGGCAAAGACCTGGTCTGCCGTCCGCCGGGCATCCTCGATGATGGCCCGGGCCTCGGCTTTGGCGGCGGCCTCGCTCTTCTCCCACTCCTTCTTCAGGGCGTCCCGGTACTCCTGGGCCTTGGCAGAGGCCTGCTCCATCTCCTGGCGGAGCTTGGCAGCCTGCTGCTGCTCCCGCTCCATCTCCTGGCGCTGGAGCTCCAGCTTGGACAGCACGTCCTCAAAACGGATGTTCTCGGCGTTGATGCGGGCGTTGGCCTTCTGGATGATATCATCGGGCAATCCCAGCCGCTTGGAGATGGCAAAGGCGTTGGACTTGCCGGGGATACCCACTAGAAGTCGGTAGGTGGGAGCCAGGGTCTCCACGTCGAACTCACAGGAGGCGTTCTCGACGCCGGGGGTGGTCATGGCGTAGACCTTCAGTTCGGCGTAGTGGGTGGTACCTGCCACCAGGGCGCCGCGCTCCCGGGCGCTCTCGAAGATGGCGGCTGCCAGGGCCGCACCCTCGACGGGGTCGGTGCCGCCGCCCAGCTCGTCGAAGAGGATCAGGGTCTCGTGGTCGGTCTCCTCCAGCATACCCACGATGTTGGACATATGGGAGGAGAAGGTGGACAGGTTCTGGGCAATGGACTGCTCGTCGCCGATGTCCGCCAGGACCCGCTGGAAGACGCGGATGGTGGAGCCGTCGGCGGCAGGGATATGGAGACCGCACTGGGCCATCAGGGTCAGCAGGCCGATGGTCTTCAGAGTGACCGTCTTGCCGCCGGTGTTGGGACCGGTGATGACCAGGGTATCGAAGGTATCACCCAGAGACAGGTCGTTGGCCACGGCGGTCTTCTGGTCCAGCAGGGGATGCCGTGCCTTGCGCAGGGTGATGGCCTTGGCGGAGATGGCAGGCTCCATGGCCCGCATCCGGGAGGCCAGCCGGGCCCGGGCAAAAATCAGGTCCAGGGCGATGAGCAGGTCGTAGTTCTGGTTGATGTCATCCTTGAAGGAGGCCGCCTCGGCGGACATCTCCGCCAGGATGCGGTCGATCTCCTTTTCCTCCTTGGCCTGGAGCTCACGAAGCTCGTTGTTGGCCTTCACCACGCCCATGGGCTCAATAAAGAAGGTGTTGCCCGAGCCGGACAGGTCGTGGACCAGACCGGGAATCTCGTTCTTGTGTTCCGACTTGACCGGCACCACATAGCGGCCGGACCGCTGGGTGATAATGGTCTCCCGGAGGAACTTAGCCTGGGAGGAGGAGAGGATCTTTTGGAGGATATCACGGACCCGGCTCTCGGTGGCCCGCATATGCCGGCGGATGGAGGCCAGCTCCGGGCTGGCCGAGTCGGCCAGCTCCCCGTCTCCCACGATGGAGGAGGTGATCTTGTCCTCTAAGAAGCGGTTGGGGTGGAGGGACCGGAAGAGCCAGTCGATGACCGTTTTCTTGTCGCTGTCTCCCTCGCCGTAGTCCTTGGCGGACCGGGCGGCGGCCAGGACCCGGGCAATGTCCATGAGCTCCCGGGTGTTCAGAGTACCGCCCATGTCTGCCCGGTACAGGGACCCGGCCACAGGCCGCACCCCCGTGAAGGAAGGGCTGCCCTTGAGGATCGTCATGTCCACGGCGGCAGAGGTCTCCTTCAGGCGCTTGGTCACCTCATCGGGGTCGGTCTCCGGCCGGAGCTCCAGGGCCCGGCGCTTGCCCTCCTCGGTAACCGCCTGGGATGCCAGCAGGTCCAGGACCTTGGGCAGTTCCAGGGTGTGCATAGATTTTTCAAAAAGGTCCATCATTGGATGCTCCTTTGCAGTTGCTTATAGTAGTCCAGCGTGCGGAAGCCCCGCTCGTGCTGGGTCATGAGGAAGGCCTCAGCGGCCGTTCCCAGGGACTCCATACTCTCCGGGGCCAAAGAGAAGGAAAAGAGCTTCTTGGGGTTTCCCGACACGATGTGCCGGGCTGCCGCCAAAGCTCCCGCCGTCAAAGGCATGGAGACGCCGCCTCCCACACCGGCCCGGCACCGGGCGCAGTGGAGGACCCCCTGGGACAGGTTCAGCCGGGGGCCGTCCGGCGACCGCAGGCCGCAGACGGCACAGCCGTCCAGGAGGGGCTCGTACCCCGTCAGCACCAGCAGCCGCAGCTCAAAGGCGGCCTTCACCAGCTCCCGGGGCTTTTTCAGGGTGTCCAGAGCATAGAGGCAGTTGAGCAGGAGGGACAGGACCTCGGTGCAGTCCTCCCCCTCCTGGCAGGCGCTCTCGGCCACCTCGGCAAAGTAGGAGGCCAGAGCCAGGTTGTCCAGGTCCTCCCGGACGCCCCAGAACTGCTGCTGGGGGTCGGCCTCCGCCAGGGTGGTGAAGTCCCCCCGCTGGTTGAAGGTCATGTCGGAATAGACCAGCAGCTGGCTCCCCGCCGTGAGACGGCTGGTCTTCCGCCGGCAGCCGGGGGCCTTCACGGTCTGCTTTCCGAAATCCCGGGTAAGGACCGTGAGGATCTTATCCGCCTCTCTGTAGTTGACTTCCCGGAGGACGATCCCCTGGGTGGTGAGCCGCATGGTCTTCCCTTCTCTCCTGGGTCTGCTCCCGCCGCCGGACCGCCCCGGCCAGAACATAGGCCTCGGGCAGGCCCGTCCGGAAGAACAGGTCCCGCAGTTGTTGTTCGTTCATCATTCCGCCCCCTCCTTACCCCCTTAGGGTGTGGGAAGGGCGGAAGTTTATGGGTGGGAATTAGTCCCTGTTATCGTACCCGAAGTTGCGGATCAGGTTCAGGTTGTCTCGCCAGTTCTCCTTCACCTTCACCCAGGTCTCCAGGTACACCTTGGTGCCCATAAACCGCTCCACGTCCTCACGGGCCATGGTGGAGATCTTCTTGAGCATGGCTCCCTGCTTGCCGATGATGATGCCCTTGTGGGAGGCCTTTTCGCAATAGATGGTCACATGGAGGTCGATGATACCGGAGTCCCGCTCGGAGAACTTGGTGACCTCCACGGCGGTGCCATGGGGGATCTCCTTTTCCAGAGAGTAGAGGATCTTCTCCCGGACGATCTCGGCGCAGACCTGCTTTTCGGGCTGGTCGGTGACCACGTCCCGGGGGAAGAGCTGGGGGCCTTCCGGCAGGTAGCCGGACAGGAGTTCCATGAGCTCCTCCAGGCCCTCCTTCCGCTTGGCGGAGATGGGCACGATGGCGTCAAAGTCGTGGACCTTGCTGTAGGCGTCGATGACCGCCAGCAGCTCGGGCTTTTCCACAGTGTCGATCTTGTTGATGACCAGGACAGAGGGCACCTTCATGCGCTTGATCTGGTCGATGAGCTCCCGCTCAGGGCCGCCCACGTTGGGGATGGGCTCCACCAGCAGGAGGACGCCGTCCACGTCGGCCACACTCTTTTTCACCACGTCCACCATGTAGTCGCCCAGGCGGTTGGCCGCCTTGTGGAGGCCGGGGGTGTCCATGAAAACGAACTGGCTGTCCCCACGGGTAAGGACGGCGCAGATGCGGTTGCGGGTGGTCTGGGGCTTGTTGCTGACGATGGCGATCTTCTCGCCCACCAGGGCGTTGGTCAGGGTGGACTTGCCCACGTTGGGGCGGCCGCAGATGGTCAGGATGCCGCAGCGCTTGACCTCCTCTTCCTCCTCCCGGATGAGCTCAGGCTCCAGGGGCTTGTCCAGGTCCTCGTTCCAGCTGTCACGGGTGACACCCAGGCTCTCCAGGATGGCCTCTTCTCTTGCCCGCATCTGGGCCTTCTGGGGGCCTTCGTCCAGGTGGTCATAGCCCAGCAGATGGAGGACGGAGTGGACGGCCAGATAGGCCATCTCCCGCTGAACGCTGTGGCCGAACTCCTGGGCCTGCTCCTTGGCCCGGTCCACAGAGATGACCATGTCACCCAGGGGGCACAGGCCGGTCTCCAGGTCCAGGTCCTCCTCGTTCTCTCCGGTGGGAGGGATGCCGGGGACCAGCTCCAGCATGGGGAAGGACAGCACGTCGGTGGCACTGTCGATGTCCCGGTGCTCCTTGTTGATCTCCCGGATGCCCTCGTCGTCGGTGAGAAGGACGTCCACCATACAGCCGATGTCCACCTTCTCCGCCTCCAGAGCAGCGGTGATGACCCGGGTCAGCAGGGGCTTATAGGGATTGGGGCCGCTCAGTTCCCAATCGATGTAAATGTCATGTCTCATTGGTTTCTCGCTTTCTGTATTCATCCGTTGCAACGGGGCTGATTACCCCTTCTTGTTCTCGTAATGCTTCTTATTGCCGGCATGGCCCTGGTTCTTGGCCCGGTTCTTCTCGTCTTCCTCATAGGCCTTGATGATCCGCTGGACGATCACATGGCGGACCACGTCGCTGTCGTTCAAACGGCAGATGGCAATGTCCTCCACCCCCTGCAGCACCCGCATGGCCTCCTTCAGGCCGGAGACCTTGTCTCCGGGCAGGTCGATCTGGGTGATGTCGCCGGTGATGACGATCTTGGAACCGAAGCCCAGACGGGTCAGGAACATCTTCATCTGCTCCCGGGAGGTGTTCTGGGCCTCGTCCAGGATGATAAAGGAGTCGTCCAGAGTACGGCCTCTCATGTAGGCCAGGGGGGCCACCTCGATGTTCCCCCGCTCCAGATACTTGGCATAGCTCTCGGCACCCAGCATCTCAAAGAGGGCGTCGTAGAGGGGCCGCAGGTAGGGGTCCACCTTGCTCTGAAGGTCACCAGGCAGGAAGCCCAGATGCTCGCCCGCCTCCACGGCAGGGCGGGTGAGGATGATGCGGTTGACCTCCTTGGCCCGGAAGGCCGCCACAGCGGCTGCCACGGCCAGGTAGGTCTTACCGGTGCCGGCGGGGCCCACGCCCAGGGTGATGGTATTTTCCCGGATGGCCTGGATGTACTTCTTCTGACCCACCGTCTTGGCCTTGATGGGCTTTCCCTTGGCGGTGACACAGAGGACGTCGGCAGCCAGCGTCTGGATCTTGTCTTCGTTGCCCGACTTCACCAGCTGGATGAGATAGCGGACGGTCTGTTCCGTGATGGCCTCTCCCCGGCCGGACAGGCCGATGAGGTTTTCGATGACCTTGGTTCCGTGCATGACGGCTTCGGGCTCACCGCTGATCTTCAGCAGGTCGTCCCGCCCCACCACATGGATCCCCAGCTCCTTTTCCAGAAGCCGGATATTCTCATCAAAGGAACCAAAAATGTCGATGGCTTCCTCCATCCGTTCAATGCTGACTGTCTGTTCGATCATGGGCTCTGCTCCTTCGTGTTCTTCTCGTCTTCCCGGGCGTCCTCCGCCAGAGGGCTTTTGGGGGGCTCCACCAGCTGGTCGGTGTCCCACTTTCTCGTGCGGCCGATCTGCTCGGTGCACTGGGCCAGAAGGGTCACCGTCAGGGTGTCCCCCTCCTGCTCTGCCGTATAGTCGGCAGCCAGGACCTTCCCCTCCTCCATGCAGGCCTCCAGGCTCTCCATGAGCTGCTCTCTGAGCATGGTCTCTGCCTTTTCCGGGTCCACCGGCGCGGGCTCCAGGGTGTAGGCCCGCCAGGTGGTCTTTTCCCAGAGGACGGGGAGGCTCTTCCCCTCCAAGGGCGTCCAGGACTCTAATCGAGTTATTATATCACATCTATCATAAGGAATTCCACTGTTTTGATAAAAATTCATCCTTCGGCCCAGGAAGGAGAGGGCATACCGGGTCTTCTCTTCCCCGGTGTACACCTTGACCGGGGCAGTCAGGTCCATTTGGGCCGTGAGGGTCCGCCAGGTCCGGGCAAGGACCCGCCCTTCGGCGTGGACCACCCGGGTCCCGGCATCCCCCTCCCAGACCATGGGGTGCAGGTCCATGAGCATCTCCCCGGAAATGAGGATATCCCCCTCCAGCACCGTGTCTCCCTCCCGAAACATGGCGTCCCCGGCCCAGGGCTCTATGTGGGTGATGACCCCCGTAGCCGCCGAGATCACGTCCGCCGGGGTCTTTTCATCCCGCAGGGCCGGTCCGGGGTCTGCCTCCCGAAGGATGACCTCCGCCCGGGTGCCGAAGATATTCAGGGAGAAGAAGGTCAGCTCGTTCATGGCCAGCATCATCCGGTTCTCCACCTCCCGGATCTTCACCCCGGGTCCCCAGGTCCCCTGGGACACCCCGCACAGCCGCAGCTGGCTGATGACCTCCTGGTCGGTGATGGTCTCATTGCCCGTCACATCCACCGTGAGGATACACCGGGAACCCACCAGGCAGAAGGCCAGGGTAAGGACCAGCCCCGCCAGGAGAGCATACCGCCGCCGGAACCGGAGCAGAAACACAGGCAGGCCCTGGCGGACCGCCCCCTCCACTCGGCATTGGGCCTGCTCCGCCAGGCGGACCAGTTCTCTCTCCCGCCAGCCGGGGACCCGGACCTCCAGGGTGAAAGGGTCCACCCAGACCATCCGATCCAGGCAGAACCCGGTCCGGGCACAGATGTTTAGAAAATCCTCCGGTTGTGCCCCAGTGATCTGCGCGGTGACGGCGCCAAGCATCCACCTCAAGAACTTCTTCATGGGCCGCCCTCCTTCACAGGATATCCAGGCCGTCCACCCAGCCCCAGACCCGCAGCTGGCCGGCTGACATGGCCTTGATCTCCAGGTCCCGGCCCCGGATGCGCACCATCCACTTGCCCCCGTCCACGGTCAGTTCCTCCCGGCTGTAGGACAGGATGTCCCGGTAGCTTTCCAGAAAGACCTCCCGGTCTCCGGTGAGCTCCAGCCGGGGCAGTCCGGCACTCTCCCCGGGCAGGGCCAACGCCCGGGCGGCCTTCTCCCGAGCCCCTTCCTTCCGCTTGTTTTCCATGGTCATCCCTCCTGTATCTGGAGGAGTGTATGAAGAAAGGGCAGACAGCTTGCCTGTCCAGCAAAAAAGCCCTCGGCACGGCCGAAGGCTTTTCATCAGGACTGTTCCATATACTGCTCCAATTCCTCTCCGTCATCGGAAAGACTGACACTCATCACCCCATCGGCTTCCGTCAGGCTGAAGCACAGGGCGGTGTCTCCACGGACCACCGCATACAGAGACAGAGGCTCGCCGTCCATGGTCAGGTCGCTCTCCCAGAGGGCACCCTCGGGATAGGCCTCCTGCACCTCCTCCAGGGTGCTGCCATAGGTCAGGTTCCCGGCGGTCTGCCACCGAAAAGCCTGGGTCACCCGGGTGCCGTAAAGGCTGTGGGGGCAGATATCCACCGCCTTGTCGTTCTGATAGGTGAGGACCAGTCGGCCCTCCCCCTGGCCGTAGGTATAGGTGGCCGTCCCCTCATCGGTGACCACAAAGGTCAGGGAACTGCCCTTGGTCTGGCCAAAGCCGGTCATGCCCTTGGTGGGGGTAAATTCCATCTGTCCGGGCAGGTAGGTGACGGGCTTCTGATAGGTCCCCTCCCCCAGAAGGTCCTCCGCCTGGCTTCGGGTCATGCCCAGGGCAATGACCGTGCCGGTCTCCGGGTCCCGGAGCGCATCGAAGGGGATGCCGCTGCCGGACTGAGCTCCTGCAGGAGCACAAGCCGTAAGGACCAGGGCGGCCAGCCCGGCCAGCATCCATACACGCATCTGTTTCACGGGTGTCCTCCTCCCTCCTCGTTGGTCAGTTCCTGGCCGATCTGTTCCAGGATGTAGTCCTCCAGGCCCTTGGGGTCCCGGACCTGGGCGGCCAGGCCGGTCCGAGCCTGATCCCCTGACCAGCCGACCACCCGTCCAGGGTCTTTTCGGCTTCCCAGGTGGACCACCCGGTAGGTATCCTCAGTGCGGAAGTATACCTGGATCTCCGGCGCCTCCCCCAGGACCTCCCGGGCTCTGCGGAGGGTGTTCCTCTCCCGGCACCGGGCCATGTGGTCGGTGATGGCCCGGGCAGTCTGCCGCTGGACCATATCCTTGGGATACCAGGAGATATAACCCCCCTCCCGGTACACATGGACGGACAGCAGCTCGGTCTGGAGGCTGTCGGTCACCACCGGCACCGGCCGGGTGAGCCAGGCAACAAAGAGCAAAACCGCCGAAGCCGCCAGCATCAGGCCCAGTTCCCATATGATCCGTCGCTTTGTCTCCTTCATCCAGGGTTCCCGCCGTCCTTTCCATGGGCTGTGATGGCGTGGAACCGTGCCATCCGGGCCTGATCCCGCCTGGTCTGGATGGCCTGTCGGGCCAGCAGGACCAGCCCGGTCTCTGCCAGGGCGGGAAGCACCCACCGGAGGGCATGTCCCTGGTCAGACAGCCAGTAGGACACCAGCTCCAAAAGGCTCACGCTCCCCCAATACCGCAGCTGCCAGCCGAACATATCCACCTGGGCGTAGAGAAGGATGTAGAGAAGCAGGCCCATGGCCTCGGTGAACAGGATCCGTCGGCGGGCCTCCCGCAGGGGCTTTTTCCAGGTGCCCAGCAGGGCAAACACAGGGACCAGAAAGAGTCCGGCCACCACAACAACGATCTCATCCACGGAAAATCCCCCTTTCCCAACTTTTGACAGTCTTTTTAAATTAGAATCCAGCCATTGTATAGACATATTGTAACCTATCAGGTCTATGTGTACAATAAAGATATTATGAAATAATTCTTAAGAATTTATTATATTTCGAGAAAAGAAAATGACCCTCTGTATATATAACGTTCCAGAGGGCCCTTTTGTGACATCTTTTTTGAAATTTTTTCAGGTTCTCCCATCAGCCGATGGTCAACCCCAGGTGATCCAGCAGCTCCTCCAGCTGTTCCGGCTCCAGATAGCCCCCGTAAAGGCTCACCCAGGCATAGGTGGTCTGGCACTCCGCCCAGACGCAGTCCCCATAGAACTGCAGGAGGAAGGTGTGCCCCTCCGCCGTGGTGTACGCATAGACCGAATCGTAGTCGCTCTCAGCCACAAAGTTGTTGCTGCCATCGTAGGCATAGGTGCTGTCGTAGGTCCAGTCCAGGGAGAACCAGGCGGTTTCATCCTGGGTGGTGTACAGGGTGGTACAGTGCTCGCCCAGCAGGTTCCCCCACCGGTCCTGGATGCGGTAGAAGAAGTTCGCCCCAGGCACATAGCAGTAGTGCTGGTTCATCCAGGTCAGGTCCCAGGTGACGGCGCCCGACTCCAGCCCCTGGAGGTCTGCCGGGTTCTCGGCGGCGTATTCCGTCTTGACCCCGCCGCCCTTCTCATAGACCTCCCGGGCCTTCACAGGGCCTTCGTCCTCCAGGATCTTCATGCCCACCCAGTCGGTCATGGACATGACTACAGTGCCCCTCATGGTGTCCTCAGACTCCCAGCCATCCCACTTCATCCGGCGGGATTCGGTCATCTCCTCCAGGCTGTGGGGCGTTCTGCGGTTGGGGCTGCCGTAGCTGTAGCTCCCCAGCTGGCTCCCGGCATCTTCCACTGCCTGCCGGTCAGCCAGAACGGTGGGGTTCTGGAGGCTGTTCCCTTGTCCCGCCAGAACAGGTACGGCGCAGACCACCAGTACGGCAGCCACCAGGATCACCTTCCAGGGGTGCTTTCTCGTGCTGGCCGGGGCAGCGGTTTTGGGGTTCTCCCGGCAGTTTGCCAGGATGCGGGCCTTCATGTCCTCGGGCATTTCTATGGCCTCAATCTCTCGTTTCACGCGCTCGTTGTTCACAAAAAGTCACTCCTTTCTTAAGGATTCTTCCAATAGTTTACGCCCCCGACTCAAGCGCATTTTCACCGCCGAGGGGGTCTTGCCGATGAGTTTGGCGATCTCCTCCGTTCGGTAGCCCTCCACGGCGTAGAGGACCAGGACTTCACGATACTTCTCCGGAAGAGCCATGAGGGCCTCCCAGACCGCCCGGTCCTGGGGCTGGTGTCCCTCCTCCGGGACCTGGTCCAGGGCCACCTGGGGGTGGCGGCTTCTGGCCCGCAGCACATCCCGGCACTGGTTGGTGGTCACCGTCAGGAGCCAGGCCCTCTCGTGTTCGGCATCCTGAAAGGTCCCCAGCCGGTCCAGGTACCGCAGAAAGGTCTCCTGGACCGCATCCTCGGCGTCCATGGACCGTTTCAGCATCACCAGGGCAAGACGGTAGAGCTGATTGCCATATCGGTCCAGAGCTTCTTCTATGGTTTGGGCCGGAAGATGTTTCATGGTCATCCCCCCTTTCACTTACTACACGTTTGGCAGGACTCTTTGGTCACATTTCTGCGTAAAAAAGGTGCGGACTTTCGTCCGCACCTCTCAGGCTGTCAGTTTATCTCATATGGAAAATGTCGGCAGAGCGCTGGGCGATGGGCTGGTAATGCTCCTTCTTCACCACAGCACGGTAAGCAGGACGCATGATGCGCTTGCCGGTGAGGACCTCCTCGATGCGGTTGGCACACCAACCGGCGATACGGGCGGAGGCAAAGATGGGGGTGAACACGTCACTGGGGATGCCCAGCATGGAGTAGACCATGCCGGAGTACATATCCACGTTGGCGCACATGGGGGTGCCGTCCTTCCGGTGTTCCATGATCATGGGGATACCCAGCTCCTCGATCTTCTGCAGGAGGCGGAAGTCCTCCCCGTAGCCCTTCTCCTCGGCAATGTTCTGGGCGTACTTCTTGATGAGGACGGCACGGGGGTCGGAGATGGTGTAGACCGCATGGCCCAGGCCGTAGAGCTTGCCGGAGCCGTCACCAGCCTCCTTGTTCAGGAGCTTTTGCAGGTAATCCTTAATGGAGCCGTCGTCCTTGGGGTCCACGTTGGCCTTGACATAGTTGAACATCTCCATGACCTTGGCGTTGGCACCGCCGTGGAGAGGACCCTTCAGGGAGCCTACCGCACCGGCAATGGCCGCATAGGTATCGGTACCGCTGGAGGACAGAGCACGGCAGACGAAGGTAGAGTTGTTGCCGCCGCCGTGTTCGGCGTGGATCATCAGCATGATGTCCAGCAGATGGGCCTCCTCCTCGGTGTAGTTCTTGTTGCTGCGGACCATCCGCAGGAAGTTCTCGGCGGTGGAGAGATTCTCCTTGGGGTAGTGGATATGTAAGGAGCGACCCTCAAAGTAGTGGCGCTTGACCGCATAGGCGTTGGCCACGATGGAGGGAAAGGCACCGATGAGGCGGATGGACTGGAGGAGCAGGTTCTCCACCGAGGTGTCATCGGGGTTATCGTCATAGGAGTACATGGACAGAACACTGCGGGAGAGCTTGTTCATGATGTCCTTGGAGGGACTCTTCATGATCATATCCTCGGTAAATCCCGGGGGCAGACGCTTGGCCTGGTTCATGATCTCGTTGAAGCGGGCCATCTCGGAAACAGAGGGCAGGTGGCCCATGAGAAGCAGGAAGGCCACCTCTTCAAAGCCAAAGGTGTTGGCCGCCCGGTGGGCCTCCACGATCTCGTTGAGCTCGATGCCGCGGTAATAGAGCTGCCCGGGCACGGGCACACGGACACCGTCCTCGATCATATAACCCATAACGGAACCTACCTTGGTCACGCCTACAGGCACACCGGTACCGTCGGCATTGCGGAGGCCCCGCTTCAGGTCTCCCCGGAGATAGGTATCCTCGATTCGGTATTCATCCTCTATGTATTGGCGGAGGGAACCTGTGTACTGTTCAAGGATCCCGGGGTCGTGCATCTCATGCGTCATCATGCGCTGGTTCCCCTTTCGTAAGTTTTGTAAGAATGGACAACAGGCGGGTCTTCGCACCCGCCCGTTCCGTCACATGCAAGTTCATTATACCCCTCCTTCGCGAGATATGCAAGAAAAAATTCCACAACCGGGTCTATTTTGGAAATTCTCTACCATATGCATGAATCAAATGATTCATTTTCGTTCACCCTGCAAGAAATTTCAATTCCCTTTCTTTTTTCATTGCTTATTGGCAGGTTTGTGTTATACTTTAACGTAGCACACTGCTAGGCCTTTTGTGCTTCTTTGCAACATTCTCCCAAGAAAGGGTGACTATAATATGATCAAATTACACGACACCGGTGTCTTCTGGCAGAAGGGCTCCCCCGTCCCTGCCAGCCTGGCCTCTCCCGCAGACCGGGAGAAGACCATCGCCTACCAGATCTTCCGCCGACATAACCTCCGGGAGGAGGCTGGTCAGCTCCACCTGAAGTTTGACAGCCTCATCTCCCACGACATCACCTATGTGGGCATCATCCAGACCGCCAAGGCCTCCGGCCTCACCGAGTTCCCCGTCCCCTACGTGATGACCAACTGCCACAACAGCCTGTGCGCTGTGGGCGGCACCATCAACGAGGACGACCACGTCTTCGGCCTCTCCGCCGCCATGAAGTACGGCGGCAACTTCGTCCCCGCCAACCAGGCAGTCATCCACCAGTATGCCCGTGAAATGATGTCCGGCTGCGGTCGGATGATCCTGGGCTCCGACAGCCACACCCGCTACGGCGCTCTGGGCACCATGGGCGTGGGTGAGGGCGGCCCCGAGATCGTCAAGCAGCTGCTGAAGAACACCTACGACATCGCCGCTCCCCAGGTGGTGCTGGTCTATCTCACCGGCGAACCCGCCCAGGGCGTGGGCCCCCACGACGTAGCCATCGCCCTCTGCGGCGCTACCTATAAGAACGGCTTTGTGAAGAACAAGGTTCTGGAGTTCTGCGGCCCCGGCATCAAGAACCTGCCCATGGACTACCGCATCGGCATCGACGTCATGACCACCGAGACCGCCTGCCTGTCCTCCATCTGGGAGACCGACAGCGCCGTCGAAGAGTATCTGGCCATCCACGGCCGTCCCGAGACCTATGAGGAACTCCATCCCCAGGAGGGTGCCTACTACGATGCCATGATCACCATCGACCTGTCCAAGGTAGAGCCCATGGCAGCCCTGCCCTTCCACCCCTCCGAGGCCTACACCATCAAGGAACTGATGACCAATGCCGGAGATATTTTCCGGGAGGTGGAGAAGCAGGCCGCTGAGCAGTTCGGCGGCAAGGTCAGCCTGACCCTCACCGACAAACTGGTGAACGGCAAGATCATGGTGGACCAGGGCGTCATCGCTGGCTGCGCCGGCGGTATGTACGACAACATCGCCGAGGCCGCCGCCATTCTGGAGGGCCACGACGTGGGCAGCGGCTACTTCTCCCTGTCCATCTATCCCCCCTCCGTTCCCGTGAACCTGGAGCTCATCCACAACGGCGTTCAGCAGTCCCTGCTGGAGGCAGGCGCCCTCTTCAAGCCCTGCTTCTGCGGCCCCTGCTTCGGCGCAGGAGACGTCCCCGCCAACAACGGCCTGTCCATCCGCCACACCACCCGCAACTTCCCCAACCGCGAAGGCTCCAAGCCCGGCGACGGCCAGCTGGCAGGCGTGGTCCTCATGGACGCCCGCTCCATCGCCGCCACCGCCCGGAACCACGGCGTCCTGACCCCCGCCACCGAGGTCTCCTACGTCCAGCCCAAGCAGGGCAAGCGGGTCTTTGACCGCCGGGTATACGACCGCCGGGTGTATTTTGGCTACGAGAAGCCCCAGGCAGACTACGAGCTGAAGTTCGGCCCCAACATCGCCGAGTGGCCCGAGATCCCTGCCCTGGCCGACAACATGCTCATGCAGGTGGCCTCCGTCCTGCGGGACCCCGTCACCACCACTGACGAGCTGATCCCCTCCGGCGAGACCTCCTCCTACCGCTCCAACCCCATGAAGCTGGCCTCCTTCGCCCTGTCCCGCCGGGACCCCGACTACGTCCCCCGTGCTCTGGCCACCCAGGAGATGGAAAAGACCCGTCAGGCCGGTCAGGCTGCACCTGCGGTGAAGGCCGCCCTGGATGCCCTGGGTCTGGAGGAGAACGCCCTGGCCAACACCCAGATCGGCTCCGTCCTCTTCGCCAACAAGCCCGGCGACGGCTCCGCCCGTGAGCAGGCCGCCTCCTGCCAGCGTGTGCTGGGCGGCTGCGCCAACATCTGCTACGAGTTCGCCACCAAGCGCTATCGCTCCAATTGCGTCAACTGGGGCATGATGCCCTTCACCCTGGCCGAGGATGCGGAATTTACCTGCCAGCCCGGTGACTTCATCTACGTCCCCGACATCAAGTCCAAGGTCCTGGCCGGTGACGAAGTCTTCCCCGCCAAGGCAGTGACCGCTGACGGCGTGGTGGACCTGACCTTCTATTTAAAGAACACCACAGCCGAGGAGCGGGAGCTGCTGCTCACCGGCTGCCTGATGAACCATTACGCCGCACAGAACAAGTAAGGGGGCCATCATGGAAAAGATCAAAATGCCCAACCCCATCGTGGAGATCGACGGCGACGAGATGACCCGCATCCTCTGGGCCATGATCAAGGAGGAGCTTATCAAGCCCTTCGTGGAACTGAACACCGAGTACTACGACCTGTCCCTCCCCAACCGGGACGCCACCGAGGACCAGGTGACCATCCAGGCCGCCGAGGCCATCAAGCGCCTCCACGTAGGGGTCAAGTGCGCCACCATCACCCCCAACCTCCAGCGGATGGAGGAGTATAACCTGAAGCAGATGTGGAAGTCCCCCAACGCCACCATCCGGGCGACCCTGGACGGCACCGTCTTCCGGGCTCCCATCCTGCTCTCCAACGTCCAGCCGGTGGTCTCCTGCTGGAAGAAGCCCATCACCATCGCCCGCCACGCCTACGGCGACATCTACAAGGCGGTGGAATACCGGGTCCCCGGCGCGGGCAAGGCCGAGCTGGTCTTCACCGATGAGAACGGCAACGAGACCTCCCGCCAGACTATTTTTGAGTTCACCGGACCCGGCGTCATCCAGGGGATGCACAACCGGGACGCATCCATCCTGTCCTTCGCCCGGAGCTGCTTCACCTACGCCCTGGCCGTGGGCCAAGACCTGTGGTTCTCCACCAAGGACACCATCTCCAAGGACTACGACCAGACCTTCAAGCTCCTCTTCCAGAAGGTCTATGAGGATGAGTTCCAAGCACAGTTTGAGGCCGCCGGTCTCAACTACCGCTACGCCCTCATTGACGATGTGGCCGCCAAGGTCATCCGCTCCCAGGGGGGCATCATCTGGGCCTGCAAGAACTACGATGGCGACGTGTTGAGCGACCTGATCGCCGCTGCCTCCGGCTCCCTGCCCATGATGACCAGCGTGCTGGTAAGCCCTGACGGAAACTTCGAGTATGAGGCCGCCCACGGCACCATCACCGACCACTACCGCCGCCATCAGAAGGGTGAGGCCATGTCCTCCAACCCCCTGGCCACCATGGCCGCCTGGGCGGACGCCCTGAAGAAGCGGGGCGAGCTGGACGGAAACGAAGCCCTCATGCGCTTTGCCGACTGCCTGAACCAGGCCGGCATCGATGTATACGAACAGGGCTACTTCTCGGAAGACCTGGCCATGATCTGCCAGCCCGGGGATTACAAGGAAATGCCGGAGAACAGCAAGATGATGGCCCTCATCCGGGCCCGTCTGGAAGAACTGCTGGCTGCATAAGAAAAATCAAGACAGGCGAGAGGCCTTCCCTCGCCTGTCTTTTCGTCCATTCTGAAACTTTTTATCTTTCAAAAATCTTTACACTGTCTATTGACTTTTCTCACTTTGGTCATTTTGACCACCAAATACCCCTTGCAAAACCGTTTTATCCGTGATATAATACAACCAAAGAAAGGGATACTTTCTTTCACGGGATAAAAAAGCATCCCTTCCAACCTTCAAATGAAACTTTATTTAGGAAAGGAGTCATCATTATGAAGATCCAATACAAGAGCCATGTTACCGTTCCCGCTCGTGTATACTCTCACGCAGAGCAGCGTGTCAATGAGTTAGAGCATCTCTTCAACGGCACCCCGGAAGCAAACGTCGTCTTCGCAGCCAAGAATGGCATCCACTATGTCGAGCTCACCATCTTTGTTGGCTCCACGGTCTTCCGTACCACCGAGAAGACCTCCGACATGATGATCTCCATCGACGCAGCCGCATCTGCCATCCGCAAGCAGGTCCGTCTGCACAAGGATAAGCTGAAAGAGACTGTGGTCAACCCCGCAGCTTTCGAGAGCGAGGAAGACGAATTCATCCTGATCCCCGAAGTGGATGACTTCAACGCACCCGCCTTTAAGGTGGTCCGCTCCAAGCAGTTCCCCTTCAACCCCATGAGAGTGGAAGAGGCCATCCTGCAGATGAACCTGATCGGCCACGCATTCTTCGCCTTCCGTAACGCAGACCGCGACAACGCATACTCCGTGGTCTATCGCCGCAACGACGGCCAGTATGGTATCCTGACTGATACCTATAAGTAAAAAAATAACTCCTTTTCCTAAGTGATCACCCCATAAAACCACAGCAAGGCTGGCAGACATCCGTCTGCCAGCCTTTTATCTTGTCTTTCCGCCCAGCTGCCTGTATAATATCCCCAAAGAGAAAAAACAAGGAGGAACCACTATGCTCAACACCGACATCCGCCGGGTGGTGGTGGCAGGCGCTGGCACCATGGGCGTCACCCTCACCCGCCTCTTCGCCCAGAGCGGCTACGACGTCACCCTCTGGAACCGCCGCCAGGTAAGCCTGGACAAAGCCAAGGACCGCATCGAAGGGGATCTGGCCGTTCTGGCAAACCAGGGCCGCCTGACCGAGACCCCCGACATCATCACCGGCCGCATCACCTACACCACCGACTACGGCTGCTATGAGACCGCCGACTTCATGGTGGAAAACATCGCCGAGGACCTGGAGGTCAAGCAGGAATTTTTCAAGAAGATCTGCACCCTGGTCCCCGAGAACATCGTCCTGGCCACCAACACCTCCGGTCTGCGGGTGAGCGACATCGCCCAGGCCTGTTCACGGGACCACGGTAGTGACCAAGCTTATCAATCAGATCATGCTGGACGGAAAGCGCGGAGTCGCGCAGAACGTCTGCTACCA
>JAFXCU010000105.1 GCA_017521345.1 Ruminiclostridium sp.
AGATCAGCCGCATCCTGACCATCCTGGACGAGAACCCCGACCAGACCCTGGAGGCCTTTGACTGGTTCTTTGACCGGGAGACCGATAGCCAGAAGGCCGCCCACTGCGCCACCATCGCCGCTTACTTCCAGTCCGTCCAGGCAGTGGAGGAGATCATCTACCGGGTGGTGGAGACCGACGGCCGGGAGTACGCCGTCCACCATATGCACACCGGCGACTTCCTGACCATTCTGAACTTTATCAGCGCATCCATTGACACCCGCCAGCTCCACCAGCTGGTTAACATCTTCCAGGAGCTGGCCGACAGCTTCTGCTATGAGCCCATCCGCTCCCCCCACCTGGGGATGAACGTGGGCCGTTCTCTGAAGAACCTCACCGAGCTGGGCCGCATCCGCTGGCTGCGCATCGAGGGCCAGGGCCGTCAGAAGCTCCTGCGGGAGCTCTACTGCCGCCGGGCTCCCCGGGTGGCCTGGGAGGTCTTTCACCGCTGGCAGGGAGACCTGTACTTCACCGTCCTCCAGCAGTCCCCCATTCGGGGCCTGGACCGAGGGGTCTACCTCCTGAGCCGGTTCGAGGACCAGCACAGCGTGGATATCACCGACCTCTTCTGGCTGGAGAACATCGCCGGGGGCGTTGTCCACCGGTGCGACGGGGAATTCTTTGAGGAACTCATGGATATGCTCATCCGGGAGCCCTGCCGGGGCATTGCCCTCCACGGGGGCCGCCGCCGGTCGGAGGACCTGCTGGCCACTTACCACGATCTGCTGAAGGAGGCCTATGACAAGGTCCACCGTGGGTTCGTCCAGCGGAGAGCATCGGAAAAGGAAAAGATCTATTGACCGGCAGGGGAGACCCGAACCGGAAGTTAGAATGGAGGTTATCATATGGAGTTTGTGAAACTGCGCATCGAAGGGGAAGTGGCCATTGTCACCATTGACCGTCCCAAGAGCATGAACGCCCTGAACAACCAGGTCTATCTGGAGATCATCGCCCACCTGGAGGCCATCGAGAAGATGGATGAGGTGAAGGTGGTCATCCTCACCGGCGCCGGAGAAAAGGCCTTTGCTGCCGGTGCGGACATCGCCCAGATGGTCCACGAGGACGCCATGCAGGGCCGTTACCTGGGCGGCCTGTGCCACCGGAGCGCCTACCTGCTGGAGAATATGCGTCAGGTGACCATCGCTGCGGTCAACGGCTACGCCCTGGGCGGCGGCTGTGAGCTCACCCTGGCCTGTGATATCCGTGTGGCTGCCGAGAACGCCCGGTTTGCCCTGCCCGAGGTGGGCCTGGGCATCATCCCCGGCGGCGGCGGTACCCAGCGCCTGAGCCGGATCATCGGCGTGGGCCGGGCCAAGGAGATGATCTTCACCTGTGACCAGATCGACGCCCAGGAGGCCTATCGGATGGGTCTGGCCAACCATGTGGTCCCCCTGCCCGAGCTGATGGACTACTGCATGGCCATGGCGAAGAAGATCGCCTCCAAGGCAAGCTATGCTGTGTCCGTGGCCAAGGCGGCCATCAACACCAGCGAGAACGTGGACCTGCCCAGCGGCTGTGCCCGGGAGCAGGACCTGCTGGGTCTGCTCTTTGCCACCCACGACAAGAAGGAGGGCATGGAGGCCTTCCTGGAGCGCCGGAAGCCCCAGTTTAAGGACTTCTAAAGAAAAAGTTACAAATTCGTTAAAATGCCCATGGGCACACTGACCAAGGGACAAAACCCTTGATACACAACGATTTTATAAGTTTTTATCAGGCTGGACTGGAGAAGTTCGGCCTGATTTTTTGTGTAAAATCACGAATGAATCGTGAAATCTTTACGAAATGGTAACAAAATCAAACGAATTGATGACAATGCAAACAAAGAATCGTTACAAATGGAAACGAAATTTTGTTGCCTTGTCACAAACTTTTCCGAAAACGTTCCGTTTTTCCCCTGTTTTCGGGGATTTGAAATCCTTCCGGCCCTCGTGTTATAATCCCAAAAGCAAGCGCAAGCCAAAGATTTCTGCGAAGAGACAGACGCAGACACCCCACAAGGACCAGGACCGGGCAGAGATCCCAGCCCCTTCGTGCGCTTGGAAGGTGCGGCAGGGAGGACCCGCTCCGCCGGAACAGGAGTTTTAAGCTATGAGAAAATATCTGATCGCAGCCCTGCTGTGCATGGTGATGCTGGTAGGCATGGTGCCCTCCGCTTTTGCGGCCACCAACTACGAAGTATGCATGAACGCCATTGCGGAACAGAAGGCAGTCCAGGCCCAGGCCCACGCCCAGGCCAATGCATACCGCCAGCAGGGCTACTCTGACAGCAGCGCCTACGTCCAGGCAGCCAAGGCCACCTGGAACCAGGCCCAGGCAAAGATCGTGGACAACCAGAACCTGTCCAAGTACACCTGGGACGACATCCGCATCCTGACCACCACCGTCTATCACGAGGCAGGTCAGACCACCGAGCAGCTCCGCCAGTATGTGGCCCGTGTGGCCCTGAACCGTGTGGCGGACCACCGTTTCCCTGACTCCGTCTATGCGGTCATCACCCAGCCCGGCCAGTACAACACCAAGTACGCCACCATGGACGCCGCCAATGCCATCAAGGCTAAGGACTCTGCCAACGGCACCAAGCACTGGAACCACTGCAAGTGGTCTGTCATGGAGGCCATGCGAGGCAACACCGATATGCCCTCCAATGTCCTCTACCAGGCAAACTTCACCCAGGGCGACGGCCTGTGGAAGTCTGTGTACTTCAACAGCGGCTGGTTTGCAAGCACCAGCTATTTCTGCTACGGCTAAGATCCCAACCCCCGAGGTATCACCTCGGGGGTTTTCTTGTGCCCTCCCTTGACAAAAAGAATCCCGGGGGCTACTATTTTCCTTGGAAAGAAATCATTGGGAAAGGGGACCCCGGGCTATGCACCTGAGTCTGTTTCATTGTATCGGCCTGCTGGCCACCATCCTTCTCATCATCTCCATCGGCGTGTACTCCGGCTGGAAGGTGAAGTCGGCTGCCGACTTTGCCGGCGGCGGCAGCAAGGCCGGGGCCTGGATCGTCTGCGGGGCCATCATGGGCACCCTGGTCAGCGGTCAGGCCACCATCGGCACCGCCCAGCTGGCCTTCTCCTACGGCCTGTCCGCCTGGTGGTTCACCCTGGGCTCGGGCATCGGCTGCCTGATTTTGGCCCTGGGCTTTGCCCGGTCCTACCGGGCCAGCGGCTGCTCCACCCTCCTGCAGATCGTGTCCAAAGAGTATGGGGGCCGGGCGGAGCGGCTGGGCAGCATCTTCTGCTCCATCGGCCTCTTCATCAGTGTGGTGGCCCAGGTCCTGTCGGCCACGGCTCTGCTCATCACCATCTTCCCGGTGAGCCACCTGACCGCTGCGGTCATCTCCATCGGCCTCATGGCTGTCTATGTGATCTTTGGCGGTATGTGGGGGGCCGGTCTGGGGGGCGTGGCCAAGCTTATTTTATTATATGTGTCCGCCATCCTGGGCGGCGTTCTGGTGTTCGCCCTGGCCGGAGGCTTTTCCGGCCTGATGGAGGCCATCCGATCTCTTCTGGAAAACACCACTCTGGGTGCCATCAACGGCCTCACCGATGAGGTGGGGGTAGGGGAGCGGTACACCTCCCTGGTGGCCCGGGGTGTGGGCAAGGACATCGGCTCCTGCCTGTCTCTGGTCCTGGGGGTCCTGTCCACCCAGACCTACGCCCAGGCCATCTGGTCGGGCAAGACGGACCGGACTGCCAAGAAGGGTGCCCTTCTCAGCGCCTTCCTGATCCCTCCCATCGGCATTGCCTGCGTCCTCATCGGTCTCTTCATGCGGGGCCAGTGCATCACCGCCGACGAGGTGGCTGCCCTTACCGCCGCTGGCCAGGCAGTTCCCCAGGGCCTTCTGGTGCTGGAGTCCTCCTCCCAGGTGTTCCCCATGTTCGTGGCCCACTGGATGCCCGACCTGGTGGGCGGCATCGTTCTGGGC
>JAFXCU010000106.1 GCA_017521345.1 Ruminiclostridium sp.
ATGGCCGCGACCCTGGCATAAATTTGAACTGGGCTCGTTGCAACATGCATTGCAACGAGCCCAAATCAGCATGTCATCCTGAGTGACTGGAGAAAATCGGAGATTTTCAGAAGGAGTCGATGGATCTTCGCACCGATTTTACCGCAACGGTATCGTTTGTGCGAAGATCCTTCGACTCCTTCTGAAAATCTCCGATTTTCTCCAGTCGCTCAGGATGACATACGGATTTGGGCTCGTTGCAATGCATGTTGCAACGAGCCCAGTTCAAATTTATGCCAGGGTCGCGGCCATCACGGCCTTGATGGTGTGCAGGCGGTTTTCGGCCTCGTCGAAGACGATGCTCTGCTCGCTCTCGAAGACCTCGTCGGTGACCTCCATGGCGGTCAGGCCGAACTTCTCGTGGATCTGCTTGCCGATGACGGTGTTCAGGTCGTGGAAGGCGGGCAGGCAGTGCATGAAGCGGCACTGTGCGCCGGCGTTGGCCATCATGGCGGTGTTGACCTGATAGGGCTTCAGGGCTTCAATGCGCTCCGCCCAGACGCTGTCGGGCTCGCCCATGGAGACCCAGACGTCGGTGTAGATCACATCGGCGTTCTTGGTTGCCACCATGGGATCGGTGATGAACTCCAGCACCGCGCCGGTCTCGGCTGCTACGGCCTGACACTGATCGATCAGGTCAGCGGCGGGGAAGTAGGCCTCGGGGGCGCAGGCGACGAAGTGCATGCCCATTTTGGCGCAGCCCACCATCAGGGAGTTGCCCATGTTGTACCGGGCATCGCCGCAATAGACCAGCTTCTTGCCCTTGAGCTCGCCGAAATGCTCCCGGATGGTCAGGAAGTCCGCCAGGATCTGGGTGGGGTGGAATTCGTTGGTCAGACCGTTCCAGACGGGTACGCCTGCGTATTTCGCCAGATCCTCCACGATGGTCTGACCGTAGCCGCGGTACTCGATGCCGTCGTACATTCTGCCCAGCACCCGGGCGGTATCGGCGATGGACTCCTTCTTGCCCATCTGGGAGCCGGTGGGGCCCAGATAGGTCACGCCCATGCCAAGGTCATGACCTGCCACCTCGAAGGCGCAGCGGGTGCGGGTGGAGTCCTTCTCGAAGAGCAGAACGATGTTCTTGCCCTCGCAGAGACGGTGGGGGATGCCGGCCTTCTTCTTGGCCTTCAGGTCGGCGGCCAGATCCAGCAGACCCGCGATCTGGGCGGGGGTCAGATCCAGCAGCTTGAGAAAAGAGTTGCCTTTCATAGTTTTTTACCTCTCTTACAGAACTTTTGCCAGGAAGGACTTCAGCCGCTCGCACTTGGGGTGCGCGAACAGCTCCTCGGGGGTGTTGTCCTCCATGATGATGCCCTCGTCCATGAACAGGACCCGGTTGCTGACCTCTCTTGCGAAGCCCATCTCGTGGGTGACCACGATCATGGTCATGCCCTTCCGGGCCAGGGTCTTCATGACGTCCAGAACCTCGCCGACCATCTCGGGGTCGAGGGCGGAGGTGGGCTCGTCGAAGAGCATCACCTCGGGATCCATGCACAGGGCGCGGACGATGGCGACACGCTGCTTCTGACCGCCGGAGAGCTTGTTGGGGTATTCGTTTGCGCGGTCGGCCAGACCCACCCGCTCCAGCAGCTCCATGGCCATGGCTTCGGCCTCGGCCTTGTTCCGCTTTTTCAGCATCAGGGGGGCGCAGGTCAGGTTTTCCAGCACGGTCATGTGGGGGAACAGGTTGAACTGCTGGAAGACCATGCCCATCTTCTGCCGGTGCAGGTTCAGATTGGTCTTGGGGGCGGTCAGATCCTCTCCGTCGAAGAGGATCTCGCCGCTGTCGGGCTTTTCCAGCATATTCAGGCACCGCAGGAAGGTGGACTTGCCGGAGCCGGAGGGGCCGATGATGCAGACCACATCGCCCCGCTTGATCTCGGTGGTGATGCCCTTGAGGACTTCCAGTCCCTGGAAGCTCTTTCTCAGGTTTTTAACGCTTATCACTCTTAGCCAGCCTCCTTTCCAACATGCCCAGAGCCTTGGTGAGGATGACCACCATGAACAGGTAGGTCAGCGCCACCAGCATCAGGGGATTGAACATGTCATGGGTGTTGTTGCGAACCAGATTGCCCGCACGGGTCAGATCGACGACGGCCACGTAACCGGCGACGGAGGTCTCCTTCAGCAGGGCGATGAACTCGTTGCCCACGGCGGGCAGCACATAGCGCACCGCCTGGGGCAGGATGATGCGGCGCATGGTCTGCATCTTGGACAGTCCCAGGCTGCGGCCTGCCTCCATCTGACCCTTGTCCACGGCGTTGATGCCGGAGCGGATCAGCTCCGCCATGTAGGCGCCGGAGTTGATGCCGAAGGTGATGGTGGCAACCAGAACGCCGTTGGTGCAGGTCACCAGGATCAGATAGTAGAAGATCAGCAGCAGCACCGTCACGGGGATGCCGCGGATCACGGTGACATAGCAATCGCAGAGCCAGGCCAGGGGCTTCATGGCTCTGCTGTCCTCGGCCAGATACTTGATCAGGGCGATGACCAGACCGATGAGGACGCCGATGACCAGAGCACCCAGGGTGATCTTCACCGTGGTGCCCAGGCCTTCCAGGATCATCTTGTAGTAGCCGGACTGGATGAAGGTCTTGTCCAGCTTCGCGCCCCAGCTCTGGAGCGCATACAGAAGTGCATTCAAAGCTTCTTAACTCCTTTTCTTGATACCACCAAAAGGATGTGGCCGTTGGGCCACATCCTTTTGCGGGATTCGGATGATGTTCACTTAGCCCGCGTTGGGAGCGGTGTAGGGAGCCTCGTACTTGGCGAAGATGTCGGCGATGGTGCCGTCGGAGAGCAGCTTGTTCAGGATCTCGTTGATGGGATCAGCCAGCGCCTCGCTGCCCTTCTGGAAGGCGAAGGCATAGGGCTCGGTGGTCATGGCCTCGGACAGAACCACCAGGGCTTCGCCGTTCTCGGCGTTGTAGACCTTCACCATGTCGGCGGCGGTCAGGTCATCGATGACCCAGGCGTCCACCTTGCCGGTCAGCAGAGCCTGCTGGGCATCGGTGTTGGCGGCGTAGGCGTTGACGGTGTAGCCGGAGCTCATGCAGAACTTCTCGGCGGTGGTGCCGGTCTGGACGGCAACGGTCTTGCCCTCCAGGTCAGCCTTGCAGGTGATGGGGGAGTCCTTCAGGACGACGATGGCCTGGGCAGCCAGGCAGTAGGGGACGGTGAACAGGGTGTTCTCCTCGCGCTCGGGGTCAACGGAGATGCCGGAGGCACCCAGGTCGTACTTGCCGGTCTGGACGCCGGGGAGGACGGAGTCGAAGTCCATCTGCTGGATGTCCAGCTCCACGCCCAGCTGGTTGCAGATCAGGTTCAGGATGTCGATCTCAATGCCCACAACGGAGCCGTCCTCGGCCAGGTACTCAAAGGGAGGGAAGTCGGGGCTGGTGGCGATGGTCAGCTTGCCGGCCTTCTCGATGTCGGCCAGGGTCTTGCCGGAGGAGCAGGCGGTCAGGCAGGACAGGAGCATCAGGGTGCTCAGAATAATTGCGATCAGCTTTTTCATGATTCTTGGTTCCTTTCTTTTCAAAAAAACGTTCGTTATGTGGTACAGGGGATCCTGCAGAACATATGGGGGTTATTCGGCGCAGACTTCCTTGAGGATGTCCAGCGCCCGGCACAGGTCATCCATGGGGATGTTCAGGGCGGGCAGGAGGCGCACCTTGTCCTTGGCGGTCAGGCACAGGACACCGCGCTCCAGGCATTTGTTGACGACCTCCTTGGCGGGCCTCACGGTCTTGATGCCAACCATCAGACCCAGACCGCTGACGCCCTCGATGCCGGGGGCGTTCGCCAGGGTGGCGAAGACATAGCCGCTCTTTCTGCGGACGGCGGAGAGGAAATTGTCGTCCATCCGCTCGATGACACTCAGGGCACCGGCGCAGGCCACGGGGTTGTGTTCCCACTATTTGATTATAGTTTTATTTAAGAATACCTTGCCGCATATTTTTTACTCCTTTTCTGGAATGAAGCTATTATA
>JAFXCU010000014.1 GCA_017521345.1 Ruminiclostridium sp.
AAGCTTTCGTTTCCGGGCAGAAACAGGTCCAGTCTTTCGTCCCCATCCATCCGGGGTTCCAGACTGATCTCTTCGGGGGCGGTCACCCCCAGTATGATGTAGGCGGTGGTGCCGTCGTTGAGGGCCGAGCGGAGCTCGATGGTCCAGCCGTCATGGGTCTGGGCCTGGGCGATGATCTGCTCATGCTCCTGGAGATAGCCCATCTGCCCCTGGGTCAGGGGCTCCTGGGTGGATGCCTGGAAGAAGTCGGCAAACCAGCCCTGGGTGTAGGCCACGGCACAGCCAGCCAGAAGAAGCACGGCGATGAGGGCGGCGGCCAGCAGGGGCCGCAGTCTTCTTCGTTGGGCGGGGAAGGCGTCGAATTCGGCCTGCTCCACCAGGTCCTCCCCGATGAAGTCCAGGGCCAGGAAAATGTCTCGTCCGTTCATACTGGGATCCCCTCCTTTTCCAGGTGTGCCCGGAGCTTTGCCCGGGTCCGGTTCAGCCGCATCGTGACGGCGCTCTCGCTGAGGTCATATCGGGCGGCGATCTCTCCGATGGTGTCCCCAAACCAGTACCGCCGCAGGAAGACCAGACGGTTGTCTTGGGGCAAAGTCCGGAGGAAAGCGTCCAAAATCTGCCCCAGCTCCAGAGCGTCCATGTCCCGGGAGCGGTCCGGGATGCACAGCTCCAGCTCCTGGGTGAGGGTGATCACCTCGGCCCTTCGTTTGGCGGCGTTGTTCCAGTCCAATTTTTTCAGGGCGAAATTCCGGCAGATCTTGGCCAGATAAGCGAAGAAGTGCCGGGGCCGCTGGGGCGGGATGGTCTCCCAGGCCCGGAGATAGGTGTCGCTGACACTCTCCTCGGCATCCTGGTCGTTCCGCAGGATGTGACTGGCTGCGGTGAAGAGGCGGGTCCCGTATTTGTCCTGGGTATGCCCGATGGCTGACTCGTCCCGGGCAAAGAACAGCTCTATGATGTTGTGGTCGTTCACAGGCGTCACCTCGTTTCTGTTTGTCTCTTCACCCTATTAGACCGGATCGGAAGGAGAAACCTCACGCCTATTCTACACTATTTTGCAAAAAAATCAGCTTCCCGTAGAGGGAAGCTGATTTTTTATTACATGAATGCGTTCAGCATACCGAAGACCACAGAGACCACAACCAGGATGGGGGCGATCTTGTTGAGCTTCTCATTCTTGCTCAGCAGGGTCATCAGGAGGGCTGCCACGCTCAGGCCGCCCAGGCCCCAGCCGATGGCCAGCTCACCGGGGAAGGTGAAGGGGGTCATCAGGTGGTTCAGCACGGCCACCAGCATACCCTGGAGGGCCAGGAAGTAGAAGGAGACCTTCTTGACGGTGGGGTGCTTCACCAGGAACATCAGGCAGATGGCCAGCAGGCTGATGGCGGTCATTGCCATGAAAACGATAATCAACAGGTCCAGAGAGTTCATCATAATTTATATCCTCACTTTCTTATTTTGTGCGGGGGTGTTTTTCTTTTGTGAGGTAATCATACCAAGGGTTTCTGAAGAACTTGGTCAGGAAATTCTGAAGAATTCTGAAGAAGCTCTGTTAAAACTCTGAAAGGACGACAGAGATTGCGAAGGCCGTCTCGTCCTCCCGGACCTCCACGGTCCCCCCGTAGCTGTGGGCGATGCGGCGGATGCTGTTCAGGCCCATCTGGTGGCTCTCGGCGGGGCTTTGGCGGGTCCCCTTGCCGTTCTCCTGGGTGATGACCAGGCTGCCATCCACCAGAGCCAGCCGGAAGACCACCGGCCGGGCGGGGTCGGCGTATTTCTGGATGTTGGACACCAGGTTGTCAAAGATCCGCTGAAGCTCCCGCAGGTCAAAGGTCCCCTGGAAGGGAGGACACTGAGACAGGTCGATCTCCACGGGGAAGTCCTCTTCCAAGGCCTCCTCGGCCTCGGCAGCCAGCTGTTCCAGCAGGAATCGGGCGTTCTCGAAGGGCTCCGGGTTCCGCTTGCCCCCGTCCAGAAGGATATCGGTGAGCTCTTTGATCTGCCCGGCCTTCTTCTGGATGAGGGCCAGGTGGGTCCGGATCTCCTGGGGGTCGCAGTCCTCCTGAGCCTGGAGCAGCTCCGAGTAGGACAGGATGGAGGTAAGGGGGGTGCGGATGTCGTGGGAGAGGGTGCGGATGAGCTGTTCCTTCTCCTGGGCCAGGGCCCGTTCCTTCTCCTGAACGGCCCGCTGGGTGGCCGACAGGTAGTTGATGGTCTCGGCCAGCTGGGTCAGCTCGTTGCTGCCCTCCAGGGGCATCTCGTAGTCCATCCGGTTGGCCCGGAGGGCCTCCACCCCCTGGGTGAGGGTTCGGACGTAGGAGAGCTTCTGGCCCAGGAGGATCAGGAAGAGGACCAGGAAAAAGAGGAGGGTCACCAGCAGGCTCAGGTTCAGGAGCCAGCCGTCCAGGGTGATGTACTGCTCCTCGTTGAGGAGCAGGTCGTTGACCTCGATGTAGTGGTGGGAGATACCCAGGGCGGTGAGGTAGAGGAACTCCATCAGGAAGAAGGACACCGCCAGGGCGGCGGCCAGGAGGCCCAGGATCTCGTGGGAGAGCTTCCGCCGTTTCTTGGTGTCAGTCAATGTAGTAGCCCCTCCCCCAGGCGGTCTTGATGTAGGTGGGATTCCGGGAGTTGTCCCCCAGCTTCTTGCGAATGTTCTTGATGTGGACCATGATGGCGCTGTCCCCCACGGCGTCATCCCCCCAGATGCTCTGGTAGATGTTATCCAGGGAGTAGATTTTCTTCCGGTGGGTGGCCAGCAGCTCCAAAATCTTGAACTCCGTGTGGGTCAGGGAGATGGTCTCCTCCCCCCGCAGGACGGACTGGCGGTCCAGGTCCAGCACCAGGTCCTGGATGGCCACCCGGTTGGCGGGTTCCTCTTTGGGCTGCGCCGGGGTGATGACCGGATTGCGCCGGAGGATGGCCTTCACCCGCATGAGGAGCTCCACGTTGGAGAAGGGCTTGACGATGTAGTCGTCCGCCCCGGCAGAGAAGCCCATGACCTTGTCGGACTCGCTGGAATAGGCGGTGAGGAAGACGATGGGGGTCTCATAGGTCTCCCGGAGCTGGGCGGCGGCCATGATGCCGGTCATTTTGGGCATATTCACGTCTAAAATATACAGGTCGATGTCTGGGGAGGCGCTCTCCACCACCGCCTGGCCGTCGGCCACGGGCAGGACGGCGTAGCCGTCCCCGGTGAGGAGGAGCTTTAGAATATCCCGGATCTCGGGCTCGTCATCGGCAATGAGGATGTATTTCTTTCCGTCTTTCATACAGTTCACCTCTTTTGTAAAGCATAGCATAAAAACAGACGGGGAGCAACGGTGTTGCAGGAGGTTCGCCGCGGGTGCGGCGCACAAGCATTTTGGGCACTGCCCAAAATCTTGGCTTCGGGCGGATTTACTTCGCCCGAAGCAAGTGAAATGACCGCAGGTCACCAAAAAAGAATGTCCGCATCCCTTGGGATGCGGACTTCTTTTTTGGAGCAGGATACGGGAGTCGAACCCGCCTCACCAGCTTGGGAAGCTGGGGTAATACCGATATACCAATCCTGCGTTTCAAATTTTCAGTGTGGTCAGTATAGCACGGCCCGGTCCAAATTTCAAGGGGGAAGTTTTGTCGCATTCTGTCCGGCCTGTCCCAAAGGCGCACCTTCCCACGGGCAGAGCATAGAATGGAGTGGCAAGTGCCAAACTGTGTATAGGAGGTCATACCATGAGTGAAAGGGTCGTGCCCGGGCCTGTGCAGGACAACTGCGGCATCCGGGAAGCCGTGTGTATCCATACCAAAAAAATATTCGACAGCTGCCGGGATAAGGACTGCATCGAGGACCTGCGGGTCTATCCTACCCGGAACTCTCAGGCGGTCATCGACCGGGCCCTCAGCGTCCGGGGCGGCCGCGCTGAACTCCTTCACGCCTACATGGACGTGGAGCCCGCCGCCTACAACAAGGGGTTCTTCCACGTGGACATCCGCTATTACTACCGTGTCACCGCCGAGGCCTTTGTGGGCGGGGCCCGCCCGGCGGAGGTCTGCGGCCTGGCGGTCTTTGAAAAGCGGGTCCAGCTCTTCGGGGGCGAGCGGGGGGCCAAGGCCTTCACCTCCCGGGACTATCCCGGGGAGGAGGCCTGCTGCTGCGGCCAGTCCAGCCTCCCTGAGGCCGTGCTGGAAGCGGTGGATCCTATCGTCCTGAGCCTGAAGGTCCTGGAGGCCTGCGAGCCCTGCCTCTGCCCGCCTCCCGGTCCCCCATGTCCTCCCAACCCCAGCAAACCCAGCAGCCCCCCCCCCCCACCACCC
>JAFXCU010000107.1 GCA_017521345.1 Ruminiclostridium sp.
CCATGGTGCCTGCCAGGGTGACCTTGCCCCCACGGCAGAGCTCCAGCAGAGCCAGAAAGACCGCCGTGACCTCGGAGCGGCTCTGGCTCCGGGCAATGAGACGGGTCAGGGAGGAGGGCCCCTCCTCCCCCAGCAGGTCCAGGAGCTCCCGGGCCTTTTCCTCCACCCGGTAGGGCTCCGGACGGACCACCTTTCGGAACTCCTTGAGGTCCGGGGGCAGGGCTCGTCCCTGACGGGCCTGCCAGGCCTCCACTGCCCGGGTCAGGTCAGCGGGCTGGTGCTCATAGCGGTAGACCCGCTTGGCGTATGCCTCCTCCGGAGGCTTGGGGAAGGACCGGCGGTTCTCCAGATAGCGGAGTTCCAGCCCTCCCAGGACCTGTTTCACCCGGGCCAGACTGGCGTGGCGCTCCCGGGCTTCCAGGGAGGCCATCAGCTCCTCCATCTCGGAGAGGGCCTCCTGGTCCTCCTCCTTGAGAAGCATCTTGGTTTTCAGCAGCATCAAGTGGGAGGCCATCTCAATGAACTCCCCCGCCACCTCCAGGTCCATGGCCTGGCGGGCGGACATCCAGGCCAGGTATTGCTCCAGCAGGTCGGCCAGGGGGATGTCCCGGATGGCGATTTTATGTTTGCGCAGCAGGTGCAAAATCAGGTCCAGAGGACCCACAAAGTCCCCGGCGTCCTGGTTTTTCTCCTGGACCACGCCTTTGATGTAATAGACCGGTCGTTCCATGGCTCACCCCAGCAGACGCATGGTCAGGTAGAAGGCCTCTTCCGTGTGGCGGAGGATCATATCCACCAGGAAGGTCCGGGCAGCGTAGAGGTAGGTGTCCAGCCAGCCGAACCACAGAATGGCCATGAGGATGACCATGCCGTACCGCTCCAGCTGCATCCACCGGATGTACAGCCGGTCGGGCAGGAACATGGCCACCACCTTGGAGCCGTCCAGAGGCGGGAAGGGGATGAGGTTGAACACACCCAGGCCGATGTTCATGAGGATGAGCATATAGCAGAAAGAGAAGGCCGTGATGAGGGCGGCGGTCTCCCCCCGGGCGGTCATGACCCCCGCCAGGGCGTTGGCCCCCAGGGCGGCGATGTAGGCCAGGAAAAAGTTGGACAAAGGACCGGCCAGGGCGGTGATGGCCATGCCCTGCTTGGGCTTGCGGAAGTACCGGGGGTCCACCGGCACGGGCTTGGCCCAGCCGAAGCCCACGGTGACCATCATAATGAGGCCGAAGATATCCAGATGGTGGAGGGGGTTGAAGGACAGACGGTTGCTCCGCTTGGCGGTGGGGTCCCCCAGCCGATAGGCCGCCAGGCCGTGGCAGACCTCATGGACCACCAGGCACAGCAGGATGGCCACAATGCGCAGAAACATGGTCCCCATACCGTACCAGTCGATCCCGTGGATCAGTTCCATATCCCTTCTCCTTCCAAGTTTGTATCGTTGATAGTACATTATACCAAAAAAGCCCCCGGCTGGCAAGGAAAAGGAAAATTTGTCCCTATGACAACCGGCCTCTTTTGTAGGGGCGGATGCCCTCATCCGCCCAAAAAACAGCGGAGACCAGCTGCCCAGCGAGGGACGATGTGGGCATCGTCCCCTACATTTGCACAAACACAAGAAACCCAACAGAAAACAGGAGCAGGGTAAAGCTCCCGCCGTGAAGGACCAGCCACAGGCCCGCCCCAGCCATAGCCAGGGCCGTGATCCGGTCCGCCAGACGGCAGATCCTCTCCCCCCGGTCCGGTCCCGTCAGACGGAAGATGATCCCCCGGAGGACCCGGCCTCCGTCCAGGGGGCCAAGGGGCAGGAGGTTGAAGGCCCCCAACACCAGGCTCAGCCCCGCCAGGGTCTGGCAAAAGGGGGCGGACAGGAGGGCCAGGACCAGGCTGGCGGCGGGTCCGGCCAGAGCCACCAGGCAGTCTGCCCGGTAGCCGAACACCCCCCGGGGGATCATCACCGCCCCCAGGCCGGTGAACCGCAGGGAACCCACCCGTCCCCCCAGTGCCCGGATGGCCAGGAGGTGTCCCCCCTCGTGGACGGCACAGGCCAGGAGGAACCACCCCACAAGGGACAGGGGCGCCGCCAGCAGCAGCGCCCCCACAAGCAGCCAGAAGCCGCCGGTGCTATGGAGTTTCCCCATCCCCACCTGCCAGACCTTTCAGCCAGTCCTCCCCCTGGGCCACCCTTTGGCCCACCTGGGCAAAGACCGCCTGAAAATCCGTGTCCTGCCGGACCAGCTGGGCCGCTCGCTGGGACAGCTGGGTCACCGGCTCCAGGTCCACTCCCCGGCCTACAAACACCACGCCGAAGAGGACCAGACAGACCACCAGCCGCCGGAGCCGCCCCTTTTCCCCTGGGGACAAGGGCTCCCCCTTCCCTTTCTTTGGCTTCATACCACCCTCCCCTTTCCGGTTGTTTGTCCTATCTCTATGCCGACGGAGCTGGGAATATACGGCGGAAAAATCCTTGACATTCTAAGGGTGGTTGCGTATAATATTATAGTCTATGTGATAGTCTATCCGGGTATGGCGAAGCTTGGTATCGCGCTTGGTTCGGGTCCAAGAGGCCGTGGGTTCGAATCCCGCTACTCGGACCATGCAGAGTGTCCTTATGGGATCTGAGTATCCTGTAATGGACACTCTGCATTTTTTATTTCAAAAATTCATACCGCAATTTGTGACGGGGCGTAGCTTAATGCTACGCCTTTTCTTGTTTGCATGAGGATGTCCTCCTCG
>JAFXCU010000108.1 GCA_017521345.1 Ruminiclostridium sp.
CCTTTTTCCTGGTGTTGGTCACCAGGAAGATATCCCCCTCCTGGACAATGGTCACTCCATACCCCCCGGGAACCTCCGGCTCGGTCACTTGCCAGTGTCCATTCTCCTTCAGTCTGCTCCAAGTGTGCTGCCAGTTGTTGTCTGCACTGAGGGTCACGGTGTCCCAGACCTCTCCATCCTTCAGGAGCTGGACCGTAACCTGACGGGGCAGTTCCTCCCCCTCCTGGTTCGCCCAGATCTTCACCACCTTGATCTCGGTGATGCTGTCGCCGGAACCCTCGGGCACTTGGTCGTACTTGACGTTGGCATCCACATCGTAGATCCACCGGCCATTCTGAAAGCCGGGAAGATAGAGCATCACAGGCAGAGGCTCATATATGGTGTCCCCCCTCTGAAAGGGATCTCCTGTCACCAGGTAGAATCCGGATTCCAGCCCGGAAAAAACCGCCTTCCCCTGGCTGTCAGTCACCGCCCGTGCGGTGGGCTCCGGTTTCCGGGTGGTCACATAGACCTCCAGGGTGGAGGCCAGAGCAGGCCAGTCCTTCTGTTCCAGACCGGTGATCTGGATCGGCCAGCTGTCAAAGGGAGGCAGCGCCTGGCAGACCACCCCCGCCTCCACCTCTGCCACCCGATACACCCGGAAGGTGACCCCTGGGGCAGGGCGTCCCTCCGGTTGGAAGGTCAGGGTCAGGGAGACCGGCTTGCCGTGCTCCTCCGCTCCCGCTGCCAGTGCAGCCGGAGCCAGCAGGCAGACCGTCAGCACCAGGCACAAGAGCATGGCTATATACTTGGAACGGCCCATAGGCTCGCCTCCTTTACTTCTTACGAGTCTTCACCAGGACGATGGCCACCAGGGCCACCAGAATGGGGGCCGCCACCAGCGGGGCCACCAGAAGGGGGTCCACAGGGATGGCTTCGGCGGTGACGTGAACATAATCGTCAGGAAGATTCTCAATATGGTGACCCCGCACCAGGAGCCGGTGGGTGTTGATGCCATAGGGGGTGCAGGTCACCAGGGTGCAGAGGTCCTGCCCCTCCTGGATATACAGTTCCTGGATCTCCTGGGGCTCCACTGTGAGGATCTGATCCACCTGATAGGTCAGGGTCTCGTCCAGCACATGGAGCATAAAGAGGTCCCCCTCCTCCAACCGGTCCAGGTGGGTAAAGAGCGTGGCGGAGGGCAGGCCCCGGTGGGCCGACAGGACACAGTGGGTGCCAGGGCCGCCCACAGGAAAGCTGGTCCAGTCCAGATGACCCACGGCCACCTGGAGGACAGCTTCCTCGGTGCCGTGGTGGATGGGCAGTTCCACGTCGATGGAGGGGATCTCAATGTAGGCCATGATGCCGGTGCCGGTCACGTCCAGCACACGGTTGTACCGCATCGTTTCCTCCTCGGACATAATCTGCCCCTGACCACGGGAGACCAGGGATGCGTTGTAGTCCACGGCCTCCTGCCACATGGCCTGGTATTCGGCCAGGTCCATCTTTTTGATTTTTTCCGTGTAGCCCACGATGGCCTCGGTGGCTCTGGATTCGTTCCACCAGTTGCTGACCGAGGGGTACAAAAGCAAGGACAGGCCTGCAAGAAAGACCAATATTAAGATCAGGGTAGAGCGATTTGCTTTCTTCTTCATTGCAGGACTCTCCTTGCTGCCGGGGCGGTATCCGCCCCGGCAGGGATCGGTTGGGTTTCCTCCACTCAGCTCACCCCTCCGGGGGAGCTGTCAGCCCAACAGGCTGACTGAGAGGGCTTTCAAATGAGCACGTCAGGACATGCGCTTCTTAGTCACCAGGGCCACACCTGCGCCGATGACCAGCAGGCCGCCGGCCAGGTAGAACAGGGTGGTACCCATGCCGCCGGTCTCGGGGAGCATGGAGCCGGTCTTGTTGACCACATGGACGCCGGAACCGGTGGAGAAAATGCCGTCATTGAAGGTTGCGTCCAGGTTCTTATCGGCGATGATGAACTTCTGACGGGCAGTCAGCTTGTTGTAACCTGCGGGAGCCACAGTCTCTTCCAGGAAGTAGGTGCCGTTGTCGAAGCCCACCACGCGGACCTTACCGTCCTTCACCACGATGGAAACGCCGGTCTCATCGGCTCTTGCACGGCGGTAGGTCACACCGTCGTCCATGAGGACCACAGCAACTTCGCTGCCGTCGGTGGCTGCATCATAGATGCGGAACTCAGCGCCGTCGATCAGGGTGTTCTGGCTGTCGGTCTTGACAATATCGATACCATAAGTGTAGGTGGTGGTGGTATCGGAGGTGGTTTCGTTGTCTTCACCGTAATCCAGCCAGGTCTCGTTGAGGTTGCCCTTACCGGCAATCACTGCGTTGCGGTTCAGCATAGCCTGGTAGTACACGATGACCTTGTCGTTGGTTGCCAGCTCATCGCATAACTCCTCAGAGAACGTAACTTCAAAGGTGCAGCCGTCACTGAAACCTTCGGTCTTGACGGTATACAGGTCAGTCTCAACTTCATGGGTATCAGCACTAGGAACCACATGCTCAATCTTGGTGACCTTATCAAAGGTCAGGCCTGCGCTCATCTTATCGTGCAGGACATAGTTCTGTGCACCCTCATGAACATTGATGGTCACTCGGAAGTTCACTGTCTGGCCAATGTCAGCACTGTTAGTGTCGACCCACTGATTGGTGGAATCCTCCTGGACCTGCTTGTCGATGGTGGGCGCAACATTCTTTGCAGTGATAGAAGCGTCGGGGTTGGTGGTGGTCAGGCCGCACAGGGCACCCATGGTGGAGTCCACCAGATAGTAACCCAGTTCCAAGTTAGAGAACTTGCCAGTAGTACCGGTGATGACAAACTCACCGGCGTTCTTGGAACTCTGAACAGGGGCAATGCCTTTCTCCTTAGCGTAGGCCAGTGCGCCCTTGGCAAAGGCAGCCACAGTGTCATCATCTTCAGTAGCGATCCAGGTCACATAGCCGGCATCATCAATGGCAATGTACTTCTTAGCCTCATCAGTGTTAAAGAATTCAGTCCAAGCGCTGTTCACCTTGTAGGAGTATGCGCCGGTGGTCTTATTGTAACTTTCCAGGTCCAGCAGCTTGTAGATCTCATAGGTGCTGTTTGCGCTGATGCCATTGATGGTAATGCTGCCCGTCTCGGGTTCATCCGCTGCCATCACAGGCACCGCCAGGGTCAGAGCCATGACCAGAGCCATGAGCAAACTTGCCAATCTCTTCATGTGTTTCATTTTCTTCGTCCTTTCTCTTTGTATTTTTTCTTTGGGTTCGTTCATGGTCAGGAGGTACGGGTCCCCTCCTTCCCATTGTCTTGCTTTTTATACCAGAGGGTCCCGCCTGCGATGAGCAGGATGCCTCCCAGTATGTACCAATGGTGACCGGTCCCGCCGGTCTCGGGCAGCATATATGCCCCCCGCTGGTTGGTCAACTCAAATGTAATGATATTTCCCGGCACCTGTTGAATCCCGGGATAGTTTTGTTTGATCTCTGCACATTCCCCGCAGCCATCGGTTTCATCACAGAAGTAGAACCAATTCTTCGTGCCATCTCGATAGTATCCGGCAGGGGCTTCGATCTCCTGGACATAATAGGGCGTATGCTCCTGCAGAATGATACCATCGGAAATACTTGTTTTGAACGAACACTTCCCGCTCGCCGCTGTGGTACCGGAAATGATAAGACCTCCGTTTTGGTTGTATATGCCAAAACGTGCTCCCGCAAGAGGGGTTCCCTGCAAGGAGTCCTTCTTCTGAATGAAAACTTCGTAATCCTTTGCAGAGATATTGATATCCGCATGGATCTTCTCACCACTGTCTACATGGATCTTTTTGCCCCACAGTTCCACTGCGGCGGAGTTGCTGTAGCGGATCCCTTCTACAACTGTATCCGGAAGGATCAGCGTTGCATCATATTTCAGCGTGTACATGACCGGCCCAGGATCCAGGATCTCAATGGTCAGAACATGGATCGGTTTCCCATTGGCATCCGTCTGCTTCCCGCTGCCATCATAGCTGACGGTATAGTCCTTCTCATAGACC
>JAFXCU010000109.1 GCA_017521345.1 Ruminiclostridium sp.
CATTGACCACTTCTTCCAGAAGAAGGCTGGCCTGTACCACTACCTCAGTACCGCCAAGAAAAACTACAGAGAGTACCTCAAAGGCGATATGGTCAAGCTGAAGAAGTATTTCTATGTGTTGCGGCCCATCCTGGCTTGCCGATGGATTCTGGAGAAGCAAACGCCACCGCCCATGCTGTTCTCCACGCTGGCAGACGCTTGCCTTGACGAGGCTCTGGTGCCCGCTGTGAGCGATCTGTTGCGGCTGAAGATGGAAACCCCAGAGATTGGTCTTGGCCCCCGTATCGACATTATCAACGACTATCTGGATGCTTCCATTGAGGAGGTCGACAAGCTGATCCAAGCGATCCCCGGCGATGATAAAGTCACATGGGATGAGCTGAATCGGTTTTTCCTCAGTATTCTGGGGGTAGAATAATATGGCAGACATGATGAACTTCACATTCACATCCAGAACCGTTCCAGACTGTGAACAGTATTTGCAGCTTGTATACCAAGGCCGACAGTATCTGCTGGATGAGTTTTCAGAAGCGTTCAAAACGCAGCCCTACCAGTTAGAACAGCTCCTGCCGGATTGCTCGATCATTTATCGAGGCACAACGATGACTTTTGACGAGTATAAGGCATCACGAATCGAAATCAGCAATCAACTGAGCTTAAGCCAGCAGTATATCAATTCTGTGGTTTCACTAGAGCCGATGCTCGCAATATCAAACTTTGATTATTACAAATCCGCCAAATTTTTGGAGAAAGCCGAGGCCTGCTTACAGTCAGCACGGATATACTTGATGCGCGGGGCAAACATAATCGACCTTGATTGTAACATTCCATGGAAGTATGGATATCTAGCCATTTTCGATTTGCGCACCATCAACCTCACAACGGCAATCATCTGGTACAACAACTGTTTTGATCATATTCTTCAGATTGCGTTCCTGGCTTTTGAGCTGTATCGAGATCTGAAAGACTATAAACAGGACATGGCATTTGAAGATGTTCTTCGTTTGTGTTCTTACAGCAATTTTATAAAGATCCAGAAAAAACGCTCTACTGACACTAGCTTTTCAGAATTATGGGCTATCATTGAGGAGTGCCATTCGGCACTGTCCAACATAAACACCTGGGCGAACTACGCTAAGCACAAGGGTGGAATTGGCTATATTGGGTTAAAGCCCGAGTGCCCCTATCAGATCTTCGTTGGAGAACCGGGTGGGAAAATCGAAGCCAGAACAAGCGAGTTTGAACCAATAAGGCTAGACGCTGATCAGTGCATTCCAGAACTCGTTTCTGGCCACCAAGCTATATGCAATTGCATAGCCGCCTTGGTCGAATTCATTGAGTACCCCAAAGCAAATTACAAGATTGATGAGAACGGACGATTCGACATTCCAGAAAAATCCACCTATGTAAAAATCCAAGTTCAACAGTAAATTCGTTAAGATCGTAAGGTCGTACACTTTTAGGGTATCCCGATAAATGCGGTCTAAAAAGTGCGGTCAAATTATTGAGGAGGTTTTGCTATGCCTGGTATGGACGATTTCCACGCATTCAAAAGCACCAGCGGCGGCAGCGGTGGTTCTGGCGGCTCTGGCTGTTCCGGTGGCCTCTTTACATGGATTCTCGTGATCGTGGCCGTGCTTTGGGTCATCGGAAAACTATCTGGATAAAACGCAACCCCAAGGAGCATCATCGTTCCTTGGGGTTACTTTTTGCCTATTCGGTTACAAGCGAGGGTGCCGGGTTACAACCACAGACCTTCGGTTACAAAATCTAGAGTGCAGTTACAGACATCCCCGGCCGCCTTCGTGCCGTCATCGCAGATTGTATCCATAAGTGCGTCATTTTCCAAAAAGAGCACTTGCATTTTATGCAGGTGCTCTTTTTGCTTTTCTCACATTGCATACAAACTCACATCTCAATATTTTCTAAAAAGACAAAATTTATTGTTGACAACACGATCCGTGGTGTCTTAACCTCTGATTACAAGGAGGTGCTGCTGATGAAAACAGTAACCAAAGTAGCTGATATCGTCGGTCTGACTGTTCGTATGATTCAAGAGTATGAGAAATATGGGGTTGCCATTAAACCCACCGAAAGAAACAAATACGGCTACCTAATGTATGACGATGCCGCCATCGACCGTCTCTGGCAAATCCGCTTTTATAAAGAGCTGGGTTATAAAAAGAAGGAGATAAAGGCTATCTTCGATGACCCTTGCTACGACTTTTCAGCAGCACTTGAAGCTCAAATAAAGCAACTGGAGCAAAAGAAGAAGAAAATCGATAACCTTATCAATGTTGCCAATCTCATGAGGGAAACCGGCATTACCCCAAAGGCACTTCATTCACAAGCCACTTTGTTAGGTGTTACTTTCAATGACACCTTCGGAGTCTTAGGTGCCTTAACTCGGCAGTTCTCGAATGATGAAACTGAACTCGAAGATAGTCCCATCACCGACAAGGATTTCGAGCGCATATTTGAATCTTTTGAAAATGTACTTACCCTTTATAAGAATGGACTGGCTTATGATGCAGATTCCGTTCAGACCGCCGTTCAGACATTCCATAAACTCGCCAGTCCCTTGTTGTCCAACACGGTCACCGGACTGATGATGGCTTCGGTTCTAATAGCACCCGGTAGCAAAGGTGCCGAAGAAATCGAAGCCGAGTATAAACTTCCGGGGGCAGCAAAGTTTATACAGCAAGCAGTCAACAAGTACGTTGAAGATAATATCGACAAAGGCCCCGACAAAATCTTCAACGACGCTTTTGATGAAATTGTTACCTTTGGTAAACAAAAATACAAACCGTGGTCTGATGAGGTGCAGACCGTCGTTGATAGAATCTATAACTTTTACGCAACGGCCTATAACCCGTCCTTTATTTCCCCGAAGGAGCTTATGGAACAATCGGTCCAGATTTATGCCGATCCCGGTTATTACGGACTCTTCGATAAGGCAAGTCGCGGAAAAGGTGCCGGAAAGTATGTGTCCGCAGCATTTAAATATTATTGCAAAAATCTTGACACCCCGGAACAAAGCTAAACTCTGTGGCGTTCACATCTCCTTTCAAATCTTTCACCGCTCCTTCAGCCACAAAGGAGCCACCCTGGGCAAGGTGAGAAAAGGCCCGTTCTAAAACTGTATGTACGGAGGAAACGTTATGAACACTGCAGCTGAGATTTATGATCTGATGGAGACAACCGGTAAGAGCGCACCTGACATTACACAATCACTTAAAAAAATCGGCGGTGACATGCAGGCAGGCGCAAAGATGATCGCGACCTACTCTCTCAACGAAGGGTACCAAGTTGGAAAACAAATGGGCGAAAAGATTGGTCTGCTCAAGGGCATGGCCATTGGGATGGCAATTCCTGCACTAATCGGCACTGGGTACTATCTGTATGACAAATACAAAGCGAAGGTCGCCTTGTACGCGCATGAAGTAGACGGAAAGGAAATCCCGGACGGGTTTAAGACCGCATCCTCGACAGAGGCAGAAATCGCTTCAACCATCTCCTGTAATAACTGTCCTCGAGATGTAGGAGATGTTCAGAATAAAGGGGGTGAAAATAATGCAGATGTGTCCTAACTGTGATAAGGTGTATGATGAATCGGAGTACGCCCATTGTCCCTACTGTTCTGGCGAAATAGAACCGGAGGCAGAAAAGTATAAGGATTGCCCGGAGTGTGATAGCATTATGTATTGGGATGGCTACTGTTGGAGCTGTTCTAATTGCTCGCACGAAATTCATACCAGTGAAGATGACTACGACGGCATTATTGACCCTTAACTTTGACAATGCCCCAGCGCCCAGGAGTGAACCTCCTAAGCGTTTTCTTTTAAAATATGCGTCCCTTTACAAAAAGAGCTCCTGCAAAAATACAGGTGCTCTTTTGCTTTTCCCACGTTGGTGCATCGACCCCACGGCCTCTTCCAGGCGGCGTGAACCGCCGGAAAAATCCCCTCATGTTTCCGGTTGCCATTTTCCCTTCTTTGGAGTATACTTTTTATTTGATTGATTTGATGAAATAACGGAGGAAGTTATCCATGAAAATTGCAGTTCCTTTTGATAACGGCGAAGTCTTCCAGCACTTCGGCCACACTGAAAACTTTAAGCTGTACGAGATCGAGGCCGGTCAGGTGGTCTCCAGCGAGATCATTGACACCAACGGCAGCGGTCACGAGGCCCTGGCTGGCTTTCTGGCCGACCGTTCCGTGAGCGTCCTGCTGTGCGGCGGCATCGGTAGCGGTGCCCAGGCCGCTCTGGCCGGTGCCGGTATCGAGATCTGCTCCGGTGCAGAGGGCGATGCCGACGCAGCCGTCCAGGCCTATCTGAAGGGTGAACTCCAGTCCGCCGGTGCCAACTGCGACCATCACCACGACCACGGCGAGGGCCATCACTGCGGCGGTGGCTGCGGCGGCTGCGGCGGTGGCTGTGGCGGCCACGCCATGCCCGATATTGAGGGCCCCAACGTGGGCAAGCTCTGCAAGACCCACTATCGCGGCACCCTGAACGACGGCACCGTCTTCGACTCTTCCTATGAGCGGGGCGAGCCTCTGGAGTTCATCTGCGGCGTGGGCATGATGATCCGCGGCTATGATGAAGCCGTGGCCACCATGGAAGTGGGCCAGAGCATCGACATCCGTCTGACCCCCGACCAGGCTTACGGTTATTCCGATCCCCGTGCCATCCTGACGGTGGAGATCAGCCAGCTGCCCGGCTGTGAAGAGCTGCAGGTGGGCGAGCATGCCATGCTGTACGGCGCCAACGGTCAGCCCGTGCAGGTTCGAGTCGCCGCCCGGGACGAGTCCACCATCACCCTTGATGCCAACCACGAGATGGCAGACAAGGAGCTGAACTTCCACATTGAGCTGCTCTCGGTGGAGTAACCGATCCTGAATCAAATCGGAAAGCAAAAAGAAAAACCGCCGTTTCCGGCGGTTTTTCTTCGTTTTACTTAGAAAATCAAATGGGCCAGCAAAGCCACCACAGGCAGGGTGACGATGGTTCTCTCCAGGAAGATGATGAACAGCTTGGGGAGAGAAACGGGGATCTTACTGCCCATGATGATGCTGCCGATCTCGGACATATAGATCAGCTGGGTCACGCTGGTGGCCGCCACCACGAACCGGGTGATCTCGCTCTCGATGGAGCTGGCAATGACGCTGGGCAGGAACATATCTGCAAAGCCCACAATGACCGTCTGGCTGGCCAGCTGGGCCTCGGGCAGCTGCAGCAGCTCATAGACAGGGATGAAGGGCATGCCCAGGACCTTGAACACAGGGGTGAACTCTGCCACGATCAGGGCCAGGGTACCCATGGCCAGAATGACCGGCAGTGTGCCGAACCACATCTCGAACACGTTTTCAAAGCCCTCTTTGAAAAAGGCCTTGAGGCTGGGCGCCTTCCCGGCCTTGTTCAGGGCCAGCTCCAGACCGTACCGGGCAGGGGTCATACCGGCAGGGATATCCTCCCGATGGGGAACTTCGGTGTTGTAGGTGTCGGGGATCCGGGACAGAGGGGGAAGCTTGGGGACGATGACGGCCGCCACAATGCCCGCCAAGGTCACGACCAGATAGAAGGGAAGGAACATATGCTCCAGTCCCACCTGGGTGATGACCACCAGGCTGAAGGTGATGCTGACGGCAGAGAAGGTGGTGGCAATGACGGTGGCCTCCCGACGGGAATAAAAGCCCTCCTCATACTGCTTGCTGGTGAGCAGGACACCGATGGAGCCGTCACCCAGCCAGGATGCCACGCAATCCAGGGCGCTTCGGCCGGGCAGGTTGAAGACCGGACGCATGATCTTGATCAGCAGAGCGCCGAAAAAGTCCAGCAGACCATAGTTCAGCAGCAGGGCCAGCAGGAGGCCGGCCAGCAGGAAGACACACACCAGGATGGGGATCAGGTCGTTGATGACCAGGCCGCCGGTGAGGTCGCCGATGATGAAGTCGGGACCAAGGCCGAAGAAGATCATGTTGGCGAAGAGGAAGCCGATCATGCGGATCCAGAACCAAAATCCTTTTACCCCAAAGAGGGCATCCATCTTGGGGTTCTTCTTCAGGAACGGAAGGCCAAACACTCTGTGCAGGAGGGTCAGGATGGCGCTGATGGAGATCAGCGCCCAGATGATGGTCAGGGTGTGGTCCCCCATGAGGTCCAGCAGCTTGTTGGCCGCCACAGCAATGGGGATGGTCAGGTTGCCGCCCTGGTTGATGGGGATCACGAAAAGAAAGGCACCGATCATCGAGGGGATGAGGAATTTACAAAAGCGGGGGTCTTTCCAAAGTTTCATGTATGCACCTTTTTCAATCTATTTATACAAGAATACGAACCATGATAATTTATACTATTTTTCGCCAATAAGCAAGAGAAATCTTTCAAATCTATGCATAAAGTTGAATCGTATATTCTCTGCGCAGCGAATCAGGAAGAAGACCTTTACAACACCATAGATTCTCTTTATAATATATGACAAGATTCGTGTCAAACTGCACCGGGGTCCTGCCCCGGAACCTATAGGAGGAATTCGTATGGTATTCGGTATGCTGAAAGACATCAAGGAGGGCGAGAGCCGGGTCATCTGCACCCCCGTGGAGATCGCCTCCATCGTGGCCGCCGGTCACACCGTCAAGGTCCAGAAGGACGCCGGTCTGGGGGCTGGCTTTGCCAACGCCGCCTATGAAAAGGCCGGGGCCATCCTGGTGGACACCGCCGAGGAGATTTGGACCACCTGCGAGTTCATCGCCAAGGTCAAGGAGATCGAACCCTCCGAATTCCACTATCTGCGGGAGGACCTGATGCTCTACTGCTGCGTCCACCCCGCCGGTCACCCCGAGGAGGTCCAGGCCATTCTGGACAGCAAGTGCATCGCCATCACCGCCGAGGACAGCCACCGCTACGGCTCCCCCAACTGCGAGGCCGCCGGCAAGCAGGGCGCCCTCTTCGGCCTGGAGTCCATGCTGACCATCAACGGCGGCAAGGGCAAGTTCGTGGGCGGCTTCGCCGGTGCCCCCGGCATGAACGTGCTGATCCTGGGCGGCGGCATCGTGGGCCAGGGTGCCCTGTCCGTCCTCCACGCCCTGGGGGCCAACTGCACCGTCATGGACATCAACATCGGTGTGCTGAAAACCCTGGGCGAGCGCTATCACAACCAGATCAACACCATGTTCTGCACCAAGGAGACCATCACCTCCGTGCTGGACCAGATGGACATGGTCATCAACTGCGTCAAGTGGCCCAAGCAGCGCAAGGACTTCCTCATCGACAAGGAAATGCTCAAGCTCATGGAGCCCGGCTCCGTCCTGGTGGACATCTCCAACGACGACCCCGGCGCCATCGAGTCCAGCCATGAGACCCACCACGACAACCCCCGCTATGTGGTCAACGGCGTGGTCCACTACTGCGTCAGCAACATCCCCGGGGCCGTGGCCCACTCCACCTCTGTGGCCCTGGCCGCCGAGACCCTGCCCATGCTGCTGAACATCCTGAACAACGGCCTGGAGGAGGCCTGCGTCCGGGACGGCTTCATCCGCCGGAGCCTCACCGCCTACAAGGGCTACCTGACCCACGAGGAGACCAGCTGCATCCAGGGCAGACCCTGGATCCAGCCGGAGAAGATTTTGGGGATCGCTGATCGGCAGCTGGACCCCGCTCCTCCTGCGACGACTTCCCGGTCTACTAATTTTATTGAGCTGTAAGAAACGAAGAGCACCTGCCACGGCAGGTGCTTTTTCTTTATGTCCCAGCAAATTCATCACCTCCTCTTTCGCATAATAGCACACAAATACTTTGCCGCTTTATTTCCATTTATCCCGGAGGGATGCCTCTCCCATGTAGGGGCCGATGCCACATCGGCCCACCCAACTTTGTTCGCCAACCCAGGTTAGCGGGCGGATGATATCCGCCCCTACCTACAACGCAGCAGGTTTTCCGCTCACTCAAGCCTCCCCTGTGTAAGGGGAGGTGGCTTCGGCAAAGCCGAAGACGGAGGGGTTGTTGCCTGCCGCTACGCCACAATCCCTCAGTCAGCGCTTCGCGCTGCCAGCTCCCTTTACACAAGGGAGCCTAAGGTTGTACCACTGACGAAAAGAGGACCTGTCCCCCCACGGGTACAGGTCCTTTTCATCTTATCGTCTCACAAACCTGATCTTACAGCAATCATCCCCATTTGCAATGGTCGCCGGCAGGTCCAGCTCACAGCCAAAGCTCTCGGCGATGCCCCGGTCGCCGCACATGGCGTGGTCGCACAGCAGCTGGATCTCCTCATCGCTGCAGCCCTGCTTCTGCCAGGCCTTCACCAGGGGGCAGTAGTGGAAGTCGATGTCCAGGTGGTCGTCGTCGCACCGCAGGACCTTCATCTCAAAGACCCACTGGGCGGGCTTGGTGAACAAGGTCTTCTTCAGGCCCTTCAGGGAGGCCCCTCCCCCGGCCTTCTTCCGCAGGTTGGCCCCCTGGAAGAGGCCGCACCGACGGATGGCGGCAGGGGCGTACTCCTCGGGCGGCAGGCCCTTCTTCTTTGCCTCGTCGCACAGAAGGTACATCCACAGAGCCCGGTGCTCCAGCTGCTCCCGGATGGCCACGATGAGGCCGTTTTTGATCTTGGGTTCATTTTTGATTGCCATGGTTCCCTCTCCTTTTCTTTACTATTTTCATCATACCACATTGACAAGGACCTGGGAAGTCTCCATAATGGCAGTAATCTATGCGAGAGGTTTCTATCATGCCGAACATCATCCAGATCACCGATTTCAACGACCCCGCCCTGGACGTCTACGCCCGGCTCACGGAGAACCAGCTCCTCAACCGGGAGGACCCGGAAAATGCCCTCTTCATCGCCGAAAGCCCCAAGGTGGTGGAGCGGGCCCTGAACGCCGGGTATCAGCCCGTGTCCGTCCTGGTGGAGGACAAGCACATTGAGGGCCAGGCCAAGGAGGTCATCGCCCGGTGCGGGGAGATCCCCGTGTACACCGCCCCCTTTGACGTCCTCACCCAGCTCACCGGCTTCAAGCTGACCCGAGGGGTCCTGTGCGCCATGCGCCGCCCCAAGCTCCCCTCCGTGGAAGAGGTCTGCAAAAACGCCCGGCGCATCGCCATCCTGGAAAACGTCATGAACCCCACCAACGTGGGGGCCATCTTCCGGTCCGCCGCCGCCCTGGGGATGGACGCCGTCCTGCTGACCCCCGCCTGCAGCAACCCCCTCTACCGCCGGGCCATCCGGGTGAGCATGGGCACGGTCTTCCAGGTCCCCTGGACCTTCCTGGGGAGCGAGACCGACCACTGGCCCCAGCCCGGTCTTGACCGGCTGAAAGCCATGGGCTTCCAGACCGCCGCCATGGCCCTCAGCGACGACTCCATCAGCATCCGGGACCCCAGGCTCCAGGACTGTGAAAAGCTGGCCATCATCCTGGGCACCGAGGGGGACGGTCTGGCCGAGGGGACCATCGCCGACTGTGACTTCACCGTCCGCATCCCCATGACCCACGGGGTGGATTCCCTGAACGTGGCCGCCGCCAGCGCCGTGGCCTTCTGGCAGCTTCAGGTGCCGGGGGAATAAGGTTTCGGGTCATCGCCCCCTCATCCGCCCTCTTCGAGGGCACCTTCTCCCCAGGGAGAAGGCTTTGGCCATAGGCTTCCCCCTGGGGGGAAGCTGTCACCGCAGGTGACTGATGAGGGGTTTCCCCCCACGAAAAAAGCTCCCTCACCGAGGGAGCTTTCGTTTTATGCAGGGCATAGATCTTTTCTCATATAGATGGTGGAATCCACCGGGCTGTAGTTATAGCTGGGGATCTCGTAAAAGCCCAGGTCCCGGTACAGGCTCACCGCCTGCCGCAGGAAGGGGAAGGTATCCAGCACCATGGCCTCGTAGCCGTCCTTCCGGGCGTCGGCCAGAAGCCTTTCCACCAGGCGGCGGGCAATGCCCCTGCCCCGGAAGGCCGGGCGGATGTACAGCCGCTTCATCTCGCAACGCTCCTCGTCCAGCTTCTGCATGGCGATGCACCCGGCGGGGGTGCCGTCGGCCTCCACCAGATACAGGCGGCAGCCGGGCCGACCGTACTTCTTCTCCGGGTGGGCCACCTCGGACTCGAACCGCTGGAGTTCCAGGAAATCGGCGTATCTGGGGTCCTCGGCCACCACCATGTCGGTATATTCAAATAAAAGTTCCTGAATGGCCTTCCGCTCCCGGTAGGCCGGCTTGATGGTGATCTGCATGGGGTTGGGTGCCTCCGTTTTTTCCCATCGGGGGAGTTTTGTCCCCTGCTCTTGCGAGCAGGGGACATCGTTTGTGTTCAATACAGGCTTATGCCTCCACTGCTTCCTCAGCAGCGGGTGCCTCGGGCTCCTCAGCGGGAACCTCTGCCACCTCTTCCACCTCAGCTTCGCCTTCCGCGTCCACGAAGTCGCTCTCTTCGGCTGCCTTGTCGGTGGCGTGGATGACGGGCTCTTCCTCAAATTCCAGGAAGAGATCCTCCTCTTCCTTGTTGGCGGCGATCTTTTCAGAGATGTCATTGACCACCTGCTTGAGGGTCTCTCGGTTCAGGTAGGCTGCCACGCCGCCGCCGATTGCGGCTGCTGCTGCGCCCACAGCGATCAGTGCGCCCATAGAAAACTTCTTTGCCATCGTAGTTCCTCCTTAACAATGATGTGGAAAAAACGGTAACACCATTATAATACCATGTTTTCCCCATTTGTCAATGTAAGCCCCTGGAAGGGCTCTCCCTTCCAAAAGAATAAATATCCAGTTATAACTGTATCATTTGTATGCTATCATACCCCAGCCCTCCCCGCTGCGTCAATGGGGAAAAACGCCAAACCCAAAAGGATTTGTCTCCCGGTCTTTGTTGTGGTATAGTAGGGGGCAGATCCAAGCACCCAAAGGAGACCCATTCCATGGTATTCACCGAATCATTCTATGTGGGTTACAGCGACATCAACCGTCAGCTGGGCCTGTCCAACACGTCCATTCTGCGTTTTTTTGAGAACGCCGCCTCCATGCACGGCTCCGCCGCAGGCAACGGCCTGGGGACCTCCCCCGCCCGGTGGTTCCTGACGGCCTACCATGTGAAGGTCCGCAAGCGGCCCCGCCACGAGGAGCGGGTCCGGGTAGAGACCTGGAGCCGGGAAATGAGAGGGGTCACCGCCTCCCGTGAGTTCGCCCTCTACGACGAGACCGGGGAGCTGGCGGTCACCGCCCTGTCCAACTGGGGCCACATCAACATCGAGACCGGCAAGCCCGAGCGCATCCCCGCCCACTTCAACGACAGCTACGGCAGCGAGCCTGACCGGACCCTCTTCGGGGCCCTCCGCCTGGGGAAGCTCCGGGAGCCGGAAGGAGAACTGGCCCGGCTGGAGGTCTCCATCCCCCGGTTCTTCATGGACGCCAACCGCCATATGAACAACGTAAACTATCTGGACCTGGCCAGCCTGGTCCTGCCCGATCACGTCTGGGACCTGCCGGAAGCCCGGGAGTTCGAGATCGCCTACAAGCAGGCCATCGTGGCAGGGGAGACCGTGGTCTGCCTCTACACCGAGACCGAGGACAGCCGGTATGTCACCATCAAGTCCCAGGACCTGACCCAGAACAAGGCGGTCATTCGGCTGCACAAATAAACCCAGGGCTCTGCCTCAGCGGCAGAGCCCATTTCTTTTGTTATTGACTGGTTCTGTACTGGATCGGCGTCATCCCCATCCGCTGGCGGAAAAGGCGGCTGAAATAACTGCTGTCCCCGAAGCCGCACTGGAGGGCCACCTCCTGGGCAGTCAGGTCGGTGGACCGCAGGAGCCGAACGGCCTGCTGGAGGCGGAACTCCGTCAGGTACTCCGTGGGAGATCGATGGACCATGGCCCGGAAACAGGTCCGGCAGGTGTTCTCGCTGACATGGGCCGCCGCGGCAATGTCCCCCAGGGTCAGCTTTTCCTGATACCGGCTGTGGATACAGTCCAGCATCTGCTTGATGCGGATCTGGTCCGTGAAGGACTGAGGAGACAGGTTCTCCTGGGGCAGCTCATCGACGTGCTCAGCCAGAATACGCCAGACCGTGCACATGAGCTGGTGGATGTGCAGTTCATAGGCCCCTTCCTGCCGGAGGTTCACCTGCCGCACCTGGAGGAGAAGGTCCAAAATCTCCCCCTGCCAGGGGATCTCTGGGTATAGGGGCAGGAACCGCAGACGGCGGTTGCCCTGGATGGGGGCCATGTATTTCTGATAGAGGAGGCTCTGGGCCGGGGCAATGAACTCCGCCCCCATGGTGATGTTGAACATCTCCGCCTGCCGGCAGTCCGGCGCGATGACCGACCGGTGGAGAAGGCTGCTGTTCTTGAGAATGCCCTGCCCGGCGGACAGCCGCAGACAGGTATCATCCAGGTAGACCTCCATGGTCCCCTTGAGAACTACGTTGAATTCCAGGTCCGGATGCCAGCGCCACTCCACACCCCCTCGATTGCTCTCGTCCAGGTGGTCCTCCACAAAGAAAATAGGAAACTCTGCCGAAGTGAGGGTCTCCCGCTCCATGAGCGCCGGGTCCAGCTTGTGCAAAATGCGATCCATATCCATCCCCCATTGTAGGATAAGTCAAGGATATCGTGGGATTTTTCGATGTACTCCCCCATTTCCTGTGGTAATATTCTACCATAAACCATTCCAAATGCAAGGAGGTTTCTCCATGGAACAGAAAAAGGGGCTTTTGCTCATCTTTGCTGCCTCGGTCCTCTTCAGCCTGGGCGGTCTGCTCATCAAGGTCATCCCCTGGCAGGCCCTCACCATCAATTCCTGGCGGTGCGGCATCTCGGTGTGTATGCTGCTCCTCTTCGCCAAGCTCACCCATCATAAACTGAAGCTCACCCCCGGCGTCTGGGCGGGAGCCGCCGCCATGTGCCTGACGGTCTCCAGCTACGCCCTGGCCAACAAGCTCACCACCGCCGCCAACACCATCCTCATCCAGTTTACCTGCCCGGTCTTTGTGATCCTCTTCCTGTGGGCCTTCTTCCACGAAAAGCCCAAAAAGCTGGACATCATCACCTGCGTGGTGGTCTTCGGCGGCATCGCCTGCTTCTTCCTGGACGGCCTTTCTGCCGGAAACCTCCTGGGCAACTTCGTGGCCCTCATCTCCGGCATTGGCTACGCCTGGGTCTTCCTGATGAATAAGATCCCCGGGGGCGACCCCCTCTACTCCACCATTCTGGGCCACGCCATGTGCGTGCTGATCGGTCTTCCCTCGGTGGCCCGGGAGACGGAATACTCTGGCCAGATCGTCCTGTGCGCCGTTCTGATGGGCGTCTTCCAGCTGGGCCTGGCCTACATCTGCTTCACCACCGGTATCCGCACGGCCCCTCCCGTGTCGGCCTCTCTGGTCTCCGGTATCGAGCCCATCCTGAACCCCGTCCTGGTGGCCATCGTGGTGGGCGAGTCCCTCTCCGGCCTGGCCCTTCTGGGGGGCGCCATCGTGTTTATCAGCATCATGGTCTACAACGTGCTCACCACCAAGCTGGAGTCCGCCCCGCCGGAACTCCCTTCCTGAATACCTCTTCTTTGCCAGAGGCCCGCACCAAACAGGTGCGGGCCTTTGGCATGACACCACCCCTCATCTGTCTCTTGTCCTCCGGTGCGGGGTGTACTATAATGTAGACCCAAACTGATTCTTCCGAGGTAATTCTCATGCTCTGGATCTTCTATCTCCTGGCCGGGCTGGGGGCCGGTGTGGTCACCGGTCTGGCGGGACTCTCTGCCGCCGTGGTCATCACCCCTGTCCTGGTGAGCCTGTGCGGCTGGGCCAGCTACGACGCCGTCACCGTGGCCCTGGCCGCCGATGTGCTGGCCAGCCTCCTGTCGGCCTACACCTACTATAAGAATAAGAACATCGACCTGAAAACCGGCGGTCTGGTGACCATCACCGCCTTTCTGGGCACGGTCATCGGCAGCTACTGCGGCTACCTCTTCAGCCAAAAGAGCCCCGACGGCCTGGGCTACCTGGCCATGCTCACCACCATCTGCCTGGGCATCAAGTTCCTGGCCCGGCCCATCACCCAGGGGGCCGACGCCCAGGAGGGCCAAACCTTTTCCTCCCGGAAGATCGCCCTGGCCATGGTCCTGGGCTGTGGCATCGGCTGGGTCTGCGGCTTCACGGGAAGCGGCGGCGGCGTCCTGATGCTCACCGTGTTCACCATCGTTCTGGGCTACAACCTGAAGGTGGCCGTGGGCACCAGCACCCTCATCATGTCGGCAGTGGCCCTGACCGGTGCGGTCAGCCACGTGGC
>JAFXCU010000015.1 GCA_017521345.1 Ruminiclostridium sp.
AGCATTTCCCAAGTGAAGGACTGCACCATGGCCCTCATGCAGATGGCCAAGAGCCAGGGGACCACAGTTTTCGTCATTGGCCACGTGAACAAGGAGGGCAACCTGGCCGGCCCCAAGGTCCTGGAGCACATGGTGGACTGTGTCCTCTACTTTGAGGGAGATCGGCATATGTCCTACCGCATCCTTCGGGCCGCCAAGAACCGTTACGGAGCCACCAACGAGATCGGCGTCTTTGAAATGGACGATACCGGGCTTACCGAGGTCCCCAATCCCTCCCAGATGCTGCTGGAGGGTCGTCTTACCGAGGAGCCGGGCACCTGCGTGGCCTGTGTCATGGAGGGGGCCCGTCCCGTACTGGCAGAGGTCCAGGCTCTGCTGACCCCCACTGCCTTCGGCAATCCCCGGCGGAGCAGCAACGGCTTTGACTACAACCGGGCCATGCTCCTCATGGCCGTCCTGGAAAAGCGGGGCGGTCTGGCGGTGAACACCTGCGACGCCTACCTGAATGTCATCGGCGGCCTTTATCTGGATGAACCCGGTGCAGATCTGGCGGCCATTCTGGCGCTGGCCTCCAGCTTCCGGGATAAGCCGGTGCCGGCAGACCTGGTGGCCATTGGCGAGGTGGGCCTCACCGGCGAGCTGCGGTCGGTGTCTGCCTTGAGTCAGAGGCTGTCTGAGGTCTGCCGCCTGGGCTTTACCAAATGCCTGGTCCCCAAGAACATGGGGAAAAAGGACATCACGCCGCCGGAGGGGTTACAGCTGATCCCGGTGAAGAACATCCGGGAGGCTCTGGCGGTGCTGCTGTGAGGCAGTTCTGGGCAGAAAATGGATACAGTCCTTTCTGGGCTGTCCCAGGGAGGCCGCCCGGGAGAGGAGACAGTATCCCTCCTGCTGATAGATGCACGGGTCCGTGCAGGGGATCAGGCTCAAAGGCCCACCTTCTTCCGTCTATGGTGAAGGTAGTATTCACCCCCATTCCCGGGATATGAAAGAAAAATACTGGATATGACAAAACGCCCGGAGCTTTTGCTCCGGGCGTTCAATGTTTTATTCGTCTTCTTCAGGGTCAGGTATGACTGCCACACGGATCTCAATGATGCGGTGGTGTTCCAGCTTGGTGACGGTGACGTCCAGGTTTTCATAGACGAACTTGTCGCCCTCTACGGGAAGGCGGCCCATCTGATCCATGACCCAGCCGCTGATGGAGGCGGAGTCAATGTCAACAGCGCGGATGGAGAAGCGGTCGAAGAGGTCGTCCAGGTTGGCAGAGCAGGAGATCAGGTAGCTGCCGTCTTCCTGCTTCTTGAATTCCTCAATGACTTCATCGTGCTCGTCCCAGATCTCACCCACCAGTTCTTCCAGAATGTCTTCCAGGGTAACGATGCCCATGGTGCCGCCGTAGTCGTCCACGACCACAGCCATGTGGCACTTGCGGATCTGGAGCAGACGGAGCAGATCGGAGATCTGAGCGGTGGCGGTAGTATAGAAGACCTTGCCGATGAGACTTTTCACGTCGGTGTGGTTATGGAACCGTGCAGAGAAGAAGTCCTTCTCGTGGATGACACCGATAATATTGTCGATGGAGGTATGGTAGATAGGGATGCGGGAGTAGGCACTTTCTGCAAAGAGAACAGCCAGCTCCTCCATGGTGACGGTGTCGGGTGCGGCCACGATATCCACACGGGGGGTGAGGATCTCCTCCACCTCCATGTCGTTGAACTCGATGGCGGCACGGATGAGCTCGCTCTCATGGGCTTCCAGGCCGCCTTCGCTCTCGGCTTCCTCCACCATGGTGATGAGTTCTTCTTCGGTGATGCCCTCTTCCTTGCTGGTGCGGAAGATCTTCATGGCGGCCTTGCTGAACAGGCCGAAGAACCAGTGCAGGGGGCTCAGGACGACCAGAAGCACCCGAAGGATGGGGTAGGCCCGGGAACAGAATTTTTCCGGGTTTTCCTTGGCCATGGTCTTGGGGGTGATCTCACCGAAGATTAGAACTGCGACGGTGAGGACTGCCGTGGAAATGGCGGGGCCGTAGACCGGATACAGTTTGGTAAAGAGAACGGTACCAAGGGAGGCTGCGGTCAGGTTCACGATGTTATTGCCGATGAGGATGCAGGAGAGGAGCTTGTCATACTGCTCCAGAAGATCCAGCACCTTTTGGGCGCGGACATTGCCATCCTCAGCTTTACTCTTCAGGCGGATTTTGCTGACCGAGGAGAAAGCGGTCTCTGTAGAGGAAAACCAGGCGGACATAAGGACCAAAATCACAAGAGCAACGATAATTGCTATACAGGTACTGTCCATAAGGGACCAATCATCTCAACTTTCTATATCAAATTTCGTGTGTGACGGCTGAGGATACAACAAACCACAGCCTAACATCTTTACATAGCATACCACAGGATAGGCAGGTTTGCAAGATAGTAGGACAAAAATGGGAGTGGATTTGCCCTCTGGCAGAAGAAAAGGTTTGCCATTGGGTCAAAAAAAAGGTATAATCAATTATCTGTTGCCATAATACTGTTTCTTGATAAAAGGATGGAATCATTTTATCAAAACTAGTATCAGAAAGGGAGAGTGCCATGGCTAAACTGACCTTTGCCATCCCCACCTTGCTGGGTGTGGAAGGCCTGACTGCCGACGAGCTGCGTCGAATGAATATGGAAGACGTCCGTGTGGAAAACGGCAGAGTGTTCTGCCAGGGAGATATCAAGGATATTCCTCGTCTGAACCTGCGTCTGCGCACCGGTGAGCGGGTACTTATCCTGCTGGGCACTTTCCGGGCAACTACCTTTGAGGAGCTCTTCGAGGGGACACGCAAGCTGCCCTGGGAGCGGTTCATCCCTGACCGGGCTGCGTTCCCGGTGAAGGGATTCAGCTTGAATTCTGCTCTTCACAGCGTGCCCGCCTGCCAGTCCATCGTGAAAAAGGCTGTAGCCACCCGTCTGGGAAAGGTCTACCATCGGGAGACCCTGCCGGAGACCGGTGCTCTGTATCAGATCCAGTTCTCCATCATGAAGGATGTGGCCTCTCTGATGATCGACACCTCCGGCCCCGGGCTGTACAAGCGTGGGTACCGTGCAGTGGGTGTGGCCGCCCCCCTTCGTGAGACCCTGGCCGCCGCTATGGTCATGGTGTCCGGCTACCGGGGCAGAGATCCCTTCTGCGATCCCTTCTGTGGCTCCGGTACCATTGCCATCGAGGCTGCCCTCATCGCCAAGAACCGGGCTCCCGGTCTCAACCGCACCTTTACCGCCCAGAAATGGGATTGGCTGCCCTCCTCCGCCTGGGTGGACGCAGCAGGGGAGGCCATGGACCTGGAGTTTGACGGGGATTATGACATCTGGGGCGGTGATATCGACCCGGAGGCCGTCCGCATTGCCCGCAGCAACGCCGTGAAGGCCGATGTGGAGGACCTGGTCCGCTTTGAAGTGGCAGATGCCCGCAGATTCTCCCGTTCGGAGTCCTATGGCTATATTGTCTCCAACCCGCCCTATGGCGAGCGCCTGATGGAGAAGCGGGAGGCGGAGGATCTGTACCGGGAATTTGGCAGGACCGTGCAGGGACTGCCAACGGGATGGAAGCTGAACATCCTGTCCTCCCACACGGAATTTGAGCGGACCTTTGGCCGGACCGCAGACAAGAAGCGGAAACTATATAATGGTATGCTCAAGTGCGACCTCTTCCAATATGGTGTAAAAAAGGGGAAAAAGGGCTGAAAACAGAGGAAAAATCCTCAGTTGAAAAAGTGCACAAAAACAAAATGGAAATTTGTACACTTTTGAGAAAATTCCATGTTGCAGAATGTGCCCGAGAAGGGTATTATAATACTTGTGTTAGCACTCGGGTAAAAAGAGTGCTAAAATGAAACCAGTAAATACATTTATTAATATATTTTGAAGGAGGAACCTCAAATGACTCTGAAACCTCTGGCTGACCGCGTTGTCATCAAGCGCCTGGAAGCAGAAGAAACCACCAAGGCAGGCCTCATCCTGACCGCAGCATCCAAGGAAAAGCCCGACATGTCCATCGTTGTTGCTGTCGGCCCCGGCGGCATGATCGACGGCAAGGAGATCACCATGTTCCTGAAGCCCGGCGACAAGGTCATCACCAGCAAGTACATGGGCACCGAAGTGAAGATCGACGGTGAGGTCATGACCATCGTCAAGCAGAGCGACATCGTCGCCATCGTGGAAGACTAAATCGCATTTATTTCTTTTCATTTAAGGAGAATTATTGATTATGGCTAAGTTACTCAGTTACGGTGAAGACGCCCGCCAGGCTCTGGAGCGCGGCGTGAACAAGCTGGCAGATACCGTTAAGGTCACCATGGGCCCCAAGGGCCGTAACGTGGTCCTGTGGAGAGCATACGGCACTCCCCTGGTCACCAACGACGGTGTTACCATCGCTAAGGAGATCGAACTGGAAGATCCCTTCGAGAACATGGGCGCTCAGATGGTCAAGGAAGTTTCCACCAAGACCAACGACGTGGCTGGCGACGGCACCACCACCGCAACCCTGCTGGCTCAGGCTATCATCCGTGAAGGCATGAAGAACCTGGTGGCAGGCGCAAACCCCGTTGTTATGAACAAGGGTATGGCTAAGGCTACCAAGGTCGCAGTTGCTACCATCCAGAAGAACTCCCAGCCTGTCAAGGGCAGCGAGGACATCGCCCGTGTCGGCACCGTCTCCTCCGGCGACGAGAAGATCGGCACCCTGATCGCAGAGGCTATGGAGAAGGTTGGCACCGACGGCGTTATCACCGTGGAAGAGTCCAAGACCGCTGAGACCTACAGCGAGGTCGTGGAAGGCATGCAGGTCGACCGTGGCTTCCTGTCCCCCTACATGGTCACCGACACCGAGAAGATGGAAGCAGTTCTGGACGATCCCCTGATCCTGCTGACCGAGAAGAAGATCAGCAACATCCAGGAGATCCTGCCCGTTCTGGAGCAGGTCATCCAGTCCCACCGTCAGCTGCTGATCATGGCTGAGGACGTGGACGGCGAAGCTCTGTCCACCCTGCTGGTCAACAAGCTGCGCGGCACCCTGAGCGTCCTGTGCGTCAAGGCTCCCGGCTTCGGCGACCGCCGCAAGGAAATGCTGCAGGATATCGCTATCCTGACCGGCGCTACCGTCATCTCCAGCGACTACGGCCTGGAGCTGCACGAGGCTAACATCGCACACCTGGGTACTGCACGCCAGGTCAAGGCTGGCAAGGAGACCACCATCATCGTGGACGGCGGCGGTGCTCCCGAGGCCATCAAGGAGCGTACCGTCATGATCCGCAACGAGTATGACCGCTCTACCTCCGAGTATGACCGTGAGAAGCTGCAGGAGCGTCTGGCTCGTCTGGCTGGCGGCGTTGCCATCATCCGTGTCGGTGCTGCTACCGAGACCGAGATGAAGGAGAAGAAGCTGCGCATCGAGGACGCCCTGAACGCTACCCGCGCTGCTGTGGAAGAGGGCATCGTTGCCGGCGGCGGCACCGCATATGTCAACTCCATCTCTGAGGTCGAGAAGCTCATCGACGAGGTCGAGGGCGACGAGAAGACCGGTGTCCAGATCATCTGCCGTGCTCTGACTGCTCCTCTGCGTCAGATCGCTTCCAACGCAGGCCTGGATGCTTCCGTCATCCTGGAGAAGGTCAAGAACAGCGATAAGCTGGGCTATGGCTTTGACGCATACAAGGAAGTTTACTGCGACATGATTGACTGCGGCATCGTTGACCCCACCAAGGTCACCCGTTCTGCTCTGGAGAACGCAGCTTCCATCTCCGCTATGCTGCTGACCACCGAGGCTCTGGTGGGCGACCGCATCGCAACCCCCGCTTCCACCGGCGCTGGCATGCCCGCAGCCGATATGAGCGGTGCTATGTACTAATTCGAACCATTCGTTCGTTTCAACCGACGACGCGCCGATTTTTCGGCGCGTCGTTTGGCGTATATCCGGAAAAAGAGTTTCCAATCGGTAAGTTCTGTGATATAATATTATGTTAGAAATACGCAAGGCAGCAAGGATGCTGCACGATGACAATATAGGAGGAATGCCTGTGAAACCTCGTATTCTGATCTCCCGCTCTCCTGAAAGCAGCGGCCTGTACGAAGCCGCCGTGGAAAAGGCCGGCGGCGAGCCCATCTCCCTCCACTGCCCTGACATTGAGACGGAGTTTGACGCTCTGATCCTGGCCGGCGGCGGCGACGTGGATCCCCGTGTCTTCATGGAGCGCAACCTGGGTTCCTACGACATTGATTTTCCCCGTGACCAGGCGGAGATCGCTCTGGTGAACCGCTGCATCTATGAGAACAAGCCCATCCTGGGTATCTGCCGTGGTCACCAGGTGGTGAACATCGCTCTGGGCGGCAACATCTACCAGGATATGAACGACCGGATGCTGGAGATCCACCAGGCCCCTGAGGGAGAGCCTAAATATCATCCCGTTCAGGCTGGTATCATGACCATGATTGGTGACCTCTACGGGGAGCATTTTGTGGTCAACAGCAGCCACCACCAGGCCATCTATAAGATCGGTCAGGGTCTGTATCGCACGGCATGGGACGAAAACGGCGTGGTGGAGGCTATGCAGCACAGCAGCCTTCCCATCTGGACCGTTCAGTTCCACCCCGAGCAGATGACCGAGGAGAACGGCTCTGTGGACGGTCAGAAGATCTTTGACTTTTTCCTGGAGAAGTGCCGCAAGAATATGGGCCTGTGATATGGCCGCTCATTCTGCGCTGAAGCTCCGGGAGGTCAATCTGGAGCTGGGAAAGCCCACCGTAGACCAGGCCATGAAACGCCTGACCATGGAGATCCGGCACAGCCGGGGAATGAACTGCTCTGTGGTGAAGATCATCCATGGATATGGCTCGTCCGGTATAGGCGGAAAAATCAGAACGGCCTCCCGGCGGTATCTCTCCGAATTGAAAACCAAGGGAGAAATTCGGGATGTGATCCCCGGGGAATCCTTCTCCATCTTTGAAGAGGCCACCCGCCGTGCCTTTGCCCGGTGCGATGCCCTCCGGCGGGACCGTGATCTGGACCGCTACAACAACGGCGTGACCTTTATCCTGCTGTGAGGAGGGGAGTTATGGATTACACCGATAAAATCAATGCCACAAATGTAAAAAACTCCTTCATGCTCCACAATGGGATCCGTCTGACGGCCATGGAAAAGGACTATGCCAAGGTGGAAGCCCATCTGACCCGGGAGAACCGAAATCTGTACAATGCCGTACATGGCGGAATGTTCCTTACCATGGGAGACTGTGCCGCAGGCGGCGCTGCCCGGTCCAACGGGATGCGCTATGTGACGGTGAGCAGCAGCTTTGAGTTCTATCGGAACACCAAGGACGACCATTTGATCGCAGAGGGACGCATCAAGAATCGGGGCAATACCATCTGTGTGGCCGAGGTGGAGATCCACGACGGACAGGGGAAACTCCTGTGCGGAGGGACCTTTACCCTATACTGTGTGGGCTCCCAGGATGACCTGTCGGAGGAATGATGCAGTACCACTCTCTGAACCAGGCCTTGCGGGAACGTTTTGGCTGTAAGGTCTATAAGCTGGCCCTGGACGGGGGCATGACCTGCCCCAACCGGGACGGAACGGTGGGAGACCGTGGCTGCATTTTTTGCAGTGACGTGGGTTCCGGCGAGTTTGCCGCCCCGGCCTGCGGAGATATTTCCCGGCAAATCGCCCAGGCGAAAGCCCGGGTGGAGAGAAAGAACAAAGACGGCAAATACGTTGCCTACTTTCAGAGCTTTACCAACACCTATGGACCTCTGTCCTATCTGGAACAGATCTTCCGGGAGGCGATCCAACCGGAAGAGATCGTGGCCCTGTCCGTGGCCACCCGGCCGGACTGTCTGGAGCCGGAGGTCATCCGTTTGTTGGCAGACCTGAACACCCGGAAACCTGTTTGGGTGGAGCTGGGTCTTCAGACCATTCACCCGGATTCCGCCCGCTATATCCGCCGGGGCTATGACCTGGAGGTCTACGACCAGGCGGTCCGTCGGCTGAAGGAAGTCGGATTGGAAGTTATTACCCATGTGGTCCTGGGCCTTCCGGGAGAATCCCACGAGCAGATGGTGGAGACCGTCCGCTATGTGGGACAGAGCGGCGTGGACGGGATCAAGCTCCAGCTTCTCCATGTGCTGGAGGGGACTGACCTGGCCCAGGACTGGCGGGAAGGAAAGGTTCCCGTCATGGAGCTGGAGGAATATGTCCAGCTTTTGGAGGACTGTCTCTCGGTCCTTCCGCCGGACGTGGTCATCCATCGTCTGACCGGCGACGGACACAAGCGGGACTTGCTGGCCCCGCTCTGGACCGGCGACAAGAAGCGGGTCCTGAACACCATCAACCAAGCCTTTGCCCGGGACCATGTCTGTCAGGGCAGTAAGCTGTAAATAAAGAATCAACCTTTTACCAGGAGGTAAATCATGACCAAAATTGACATTTTTTCCGGTTTCTTAGGAGCCGGTAAGACCACCCTCATCAAAAAGCTCATTCAGGAGGCCTACAAGGGCGAGAAGCTGGTACTGATCGAGAACGAGTTCGGTCAGATCGGCATTGACGGCGGCTTCCTCCAGGATGCCGGCGTGGAGATCACCGAGATGAACTCCGGCTGCATCTGCTGCAGCCTGGTGGGCGACTTCGGCCAGGCTCTGGAGCAGGTCCTGTTCCAGTACCAGCCCGACCGTGTCCTCATCGAGCCCTCCGGCGTGGGCAAGCTGTCCGATGTCATCGGCGCTGTCCAGGGCCTGAACAACCCCAACATCCAGCTGAACGCCTTTGTCACCGTGGCCGATGCCACCAAGTGCAAGATCTACATGAAGAACTTCGGTGAGTTCTTCAACAACCAGGTGGAGCATGCTGCCGCCATCGTTCTCAGCCGCACTGACGGCATGAGCGAGAAGAAGCTTATGGACACTGTGAAGCTGCTGCGGGAGCACAACCCCAACGCCCCCATCATCACCACCCCCTGGAACGACCTGGACGGCAAAACCATCCTGGAAACCATGGAGAACAAGGACACCCTGAAGGACGAGCTGGCTCGCCTGGCTGCTGAGCACGCTGCCAAGCATGCTCATGACCACGGCCCCGACTGCACCTGCGGCTGCCACGATCACGACCATGACCACGAAGGTCACGAGCACCATCACCACCACGACCATGACCACGAAGGTCACGAGCATTATCACCACCACGACCATGACCACGAAGGTCACGAGCACCATCACCACCACGATCATGACCACGAAGGTCATGAGCATCACCACCATCATGATCCCGACCATGGTCCCGACTGCACCTGCGGCTGCCACGACCACGCTCATGACCACCCTGCCGATGAAGTGTTCATCAGCTGGGGCGCTGAGACTCCCCGTAAGTACTCCGAGGAGGAGATC